>JAUPLE010000614.1 GCA_030837085.1 Acidobacteriota bacterium
GGGTTATGGTCACGCCGGCCCTGGTAGTGGACGGCGTTGTAAAAGTCGCCGGGAAAGTGCCGAATGTTGAAGACATCAAAAAGATGTTGTCATAAAAAATTCAAATAAATAAGGAGGATATTATGTCGGATTCAAAAAATGGTTGTGCATGCGGAGGTGGCGTAAAGCTTATTTTCCCTTGTTCCGGGGCCGCCGATGTGGGCGAAATTTCCGATCGCGCGGCCAGGAAGCTGACGGTAATGGGGACAGGCAAGATATTTTGCCTGGCCGGTATCGGGGGAAACATCAGCGGTATGATCGCTTCGGCCAAAGGAGCGGACAAGGTCCTGGTTATCGACGGCTGCCCCGTGGACTGCGCCAGGAAAACAATGGAAGAAAGAGGAATCGATGGGTTTCTCCATTTCCGGGTCACCGACTTAGGTATGGAAAAAGCAAAATCCCCGGCTTCCCAGGAACGTATCGATATAGTAGCTGAAAAAGGCAGGGAAATGCTTTTGAGTTAAGCGTCTTCTCCGCCTTTTTTAAATAAAACAAAAAAAGGAGATTTGATTATGATGAAAAAATTAATTTGTCTATTATTCGTAGGGTTGTTGGCAGTAGGTTTGCTTGGGGCGTGCACTGCCGACGACAACAAAAATAACAACGATACCGCAGCGCAGGAAGAAAAAAATTCTACCGATATCAAAGTAACCTTTATCGAACTGGGATCAGTGCGGTGCATCCCCTGCAAAAAAATGATGCCCATTATCGAAGAGATTAAAAAAGAGTACGCCGGACAGGTGAAAGTGGTGTTCTATGACGTCTGGACCCCTGAAGGCGCTCCTTTTGCCGGGCAATACAAAATCAAACTCATCCCTACCCAGGTTTTCCTGGATAAAGACGGCAATGAATATTTCCGCCATGTGGGCTTTTTCCCTAAAGAAGAACTGGTAGCTGTGCTTAAACAGAAAGGGGTCCAATAATGTTGGAAAGTTTGTTTACCTGGCTATCGGGTTTGGTGGAATCCACGTTTTTGTTGGCCCTGGTGGGGGCTTTTCTTTGGGGTGTGTTAAGTATCTTGCTGAGCCCCTGCCACCTGGCCAGCATTCCGCTGATAGTGGGCTACATCAGTCATCAAGGCGTGAATACCTACGGGAAGGCATTTCGAACTTCTTTGGCCTTCGCCTTGGGTATCCTTGTCACCATCGGCCTGGTGGGTCTGGTGACCGCTTTGTTGGGTCGTATGATGGGGGATATCGGCAAGTGGAGTAATTACCTGGTGGCGGTGATTTTTTTCTTAGTCGGGTTGTATCTACTGGAAATCATAAAGATGGATATTCCCGGGGCGGGGCAGGTGAAATTCAAGAAAAAAGGGATTTGGGCGGCGCTGGCGCTGGGTTTAATTTTCGGGATAGCCCTGGGTCCTTGCACCTTTGCCTTTATGGCCCCTGTCCTGGCCATCACTTTGTTCTCTCCATCCTCGAACCTGTTTAAAGATATCTCACTGCTGGCCATGTATGGCGTCGGCCACTGCCTGGTAATTGTCCTGGCCGGCACCTTTACGGAAGTCATCCAGAAATACTTGAATTGGAACGAACGATCCAAAGGTACACGGATCGTTAAAGGGATTTGTGGTATTTTGGTTATTATTGCCGGGATTTATATGTTAACGATTTAGAACCATAACGAATATTTATTTTAGGAGGAATCACTATGAATAACGAAAAAATCGAACGAAAACTTAGTGTGTTTGAAAAATATCTTACACTCTGGGTGCTGTTATGCATTGCCTTAGGAATCATCATTGGCAAAGTTGCACCTACAACGGCAAAATTCCTAGACGGGATGTCGATATATGTGAACGAATCTCCCGTTGTTTCCATTCCTATCGCCATCTGCTTGTTTTTCATGATGTATCCCATCATGGTAAAAATCGATTTTTCCAATGTGATCAAATCCGGGAAAACGCCGAAACCGATTGGTCTTACCCTCTTTGCTAATTGGGCGATAAAACCCTTTACCATGTATTTTATCGCTATTTTTTTCCTGGGAGTTCTTTTTAAAGTTTTTATTGGGGTGGATGCCACAGACCTGGTTAAATTGCCGCCCGGGGCTGATTGGGCTGTCGGCAGTATTCACGGTGCGGGAAAAGTGGTACTGGAGGGTGGGATAAAGATGCTGGAAATCCCATTATGGAGAAGTTATTTGGCCGGGTGCATTCTCCTGGGAATCGCCCCCTGTACGGCCATGGTGCTGGTTTGGGGATACCTGGCTAAAGGAAACGATGCGTTGACGCTGGTCATGGTTGCGATTAACTCCCTGACAATGTTGTTTTTTTATGGACCATTGGGTGGGTTTTTATTGGGAGTAGGGCGATTACCTATCCCCTGGCAAGCGTTGTTGTTGTCCATCGGAGTTTATGTCGCTTTACCCCTGGTGGCCGGGTTCTTTTCACGGAAACTCATTATAAAAGCAAAGGGCGAGAAATGGTTTAACGACAAATTTCTCCACCTGTTGACGCCGGTATCCATCGTGGCCTTGTTGTTTACGTTGGTATTATTGTTTTCTTTCAAAGGTGACATTATCCTTACTCAACCGTTGACCATCCTCTGGATAGCCATCCCGCTTTTTATCCAGACCAATTTGATTTTCTGGATAACGTATGGTTTGGCCCGGGTATTAAAGTTAAAATATGAAGATGCAGCCCCAGCAGCCATGATCGGGGCCAGCAATCATTTCGAAGTGGCCATCGCTACTGCCACCTTATTATTCGGTTTGTCTTCCGGGGCCGCCCTGGCAACGGTAGTAGGCGTATTGATCGAAGTCCCGGTTATGCTTATGCTGGTAAGAATCTGTTTAAAGACAAACCATTGGTTTAAACATGCGGAAAATGGTTGAATCGGCTGATTGCCTCCGGCGGCAAGAAACCCTTTCGAGAAAAGGCCCTCACGGAGGGCGAGGTTTCTTAACTTCCCAAAGCTTTTGATTAAATAAGGAATGAAAGCCAATGAACCAGGTCCCAAAATTTAAATGTTCCATTTGCGGGCAGGAGCTACTGGAAAGAGAAATCTCCTGTATATGCAGCTTCTGTGGGAAACAGGAACAGGGCGAATGGGTCTGTCCCGGAGGACATTACATATGTGAAGATTGCCGGCTGGCTTCACCGGCTGAAGTGATTGAACGGGTTTGTCTTGAAACTCATTCGCAAAATCCCCGGGAGATTGCCGATTTGTTGATGAGGCATCCGTCTTTTAAAGATCATGGGGTAGAGCATCATCTCCTGGTGGCGCCGGTTATCCTCGCGGCCTTTGCCAATTGCAAAAAAACCCGGGTGGATAAAGCAAAAATTCAATCTGCCATAAAGCGGCTTGTGGATATTCCTATTGGGGTATGTGGGAGTCGCGGCGATTGCGGGGCGTGCGTGGGGGCGGGGGCAGCGGTTTCAATTATTTTTAGTGCAAATGCTGATCCGATGATGGGGCGAAGCCGGGCGCTCAGGGCCGCGGGCAGCGCCTTGCTGCGCCTGGCGGAAATGGAAGGTCCCCGCTGTTGTAAGCAGAGTGTTTATGCGGCGTTGGAGACCGGTTGGGATATATTAGGCAAAGAATTCGGCATCTCTCTCGAACTGGGAACGATAACCTGCGGGTTTTCCCACAAAATAGCAGATTGCAAAAAGGAAAAGTGCCCATTTTATAGTATTAAGGAATAACAAATAAATGAGCAAAAGTTTTTCAGGGGTTAAGGGGGCGGTTTTTCAAAAAAGCCCCCTTAAATGGCGTTTGTTAAAAGACGGTATTCACGATCCTTTCAGGCAATTTGCTGTAGAGGAAGCGCTGTTGCGGGGAATCGATGACGGCGTCACTTCACCGACGTTAAGGCTGCGCCAGACAGAGCCTTCTGTTTGGATCGGCATTTATCAATATCCTGATGAAGATGTGGATGTGGAATATTGTGCTGCGAAGGGGATTAAAATTGTACGTCGCCCTAATCCTGGCGGGGCCGTGTACCAGGATCCCGGTAGTTTCTGTTATTCGTTATTTTGTCCCAAGGAGTTCCTGTTTAAAGGGTTGAATGTCCGGGAAGCGGAGCAATTATATCCGCTTATAGGGAAAGCGGTTATCGAGACTTGCCGGGATTATGGGGTGAAGGCCGAGCTTTCCCCGGTCAATGATATAACCATTGGTGGGCGCAAGGTGTATGGTTCGGCGCAGGTGGAATTTTATTCGGCATTTGTGCACAGCGGCACGTTTTTGGTGAAAACAGACCTGGAGGAAATGGAAAGGTGTTTGAAACCTTCGCGGCTCAAATTTAGCGATAAAGGGTTTCGGGATGTAAAAAGCAGGGTAATAAACCTTTGTGAAGCGGTAGGGAGGGATATCGACGTTGCCGAGGTCATGGAGAAGTTGACATTGCATATGGGGGAAATATTGCAGGTGGATTTTCATGAAGCCGGTTTATCAGCGGCGGAAGTTCAATCGGCGGATACATTATATAGGGAAAAATACGCAGACCCGGCGTGGACTTTCAGGAAAAAGGATGCATATGCCGTGGTGGTTTCCGCCAAGGCCCGCAGCGGAGTAATTACGCTTGAGGTTTCGCTGGAAGGGGAGACGATTGTGGGAGTTCATGTCAAAGGTGATTTCCTGGTCCCGGACCAGGGGGAATTAAGCAGGGTAATGGGTGCGCTTGAAGGGAAAAGTCTCCCGGATGCCCCGGTGGTCGTCGAAACCAGCCGTTTGCCTGTGGATGTTAGGGAAGCGCTCATTGAATTATTAAAAAGTATCGAGAGATAATTGTATAAAAGGAAAACATGAAAGGAGACAGCGATGCCCGATAACGAGCAAGAAAACAGCAGCGAGAGTGGTCGTCGTATGAGATTTGAGGTCCTGGTGGCTGCGCCGCCGACTTCGAAGTGTAAAAAGGTTATCGGTTTAATGGAAGAGATGGTGGCTGCTTATCCCGGTAAAATAAAATTGGATATTTACTATGCCGGCGAGCAGCTCACGGTTAAACCTACCCGGGGTTACCAGGTGGAAGGGAAATCGAAAAAAATTCCTTCTTCATTTGTCAATGGGCTGCAGGTGGCTTCGGGTGAAATTCCTGACCTTGAGGAACTGCGGAAGATCGTGGCCAGAGAAGTCTCGAAACGAGAGGAGTTCTGGGAACGATAGTCATCATTTGTCCGGGTTACGCTCATGCTGCGTTTAGGACTAAGTCCCGCCGTTTAATTACAGTGATAAACTGGATGATCTTTTCATCGGGTTCTATTATTTTCCCGGCAGAGGGGGACTTCCCCCCCTCATCCAGAACGATGTTATATTCTTTTCTCATAAACGATGGAGTGTCCATATCATACAGCACCTCCGGTCCTAACTCCATTACAAATTGATCGGTTACGTCACTTAAATTCAAATAATTCATGGTATCCTCCTTGATTATTTTCATGCTAACTGTGCTCGTTGTTATATTTGTTTGTCTCATACCACTATTATAAAATAAGGGGGATGCCAAATGACGGCATAGTGAAAAGTGAAAAGAAAAAAGAAAAATTGCTACCGGATGAATGGCTGTGATATAATTATCTATTGCCTGGAAAAAAGAATGAAAAAAGAACTGTGCCTGAAGGTAAGCGAATTTATCATGAGTCGGGACGACGACCAGTTGAAAGACTTAAGTGTATCCCAGATCGCGGAACATTTCCAGGTAGACCCTTCTTATCTTTTACGGATGTTTGAAAATTACTTGAAGATCGACCTTGAGAAGTACATTACGCAGCAAAAAATATGCCGGGCCGCGGCCATGTGCTACAAAGATTGCACCTTAACCTTTGACGAAGTCGTCAAAAAAATAGGGTTTGATGATCCGGCGAACTTTAAAAAACTGTTTATCCGGTACTTTGGCGCCTCGCCGCAGGAATTTGCCAAACAGCGAAGGAAAATGTTCCCACCCCATGAATTCAATTAAAATCGAGAAATATTATGGAGGATATAATGAAGAATTTTGAGTTTCACTTTAGTTGGAGTCTTGTTTTACTTTTCATCCTGGCAATGGTATCCCCCGCTGCCGGGGCCGATAATGAAATAGTCATTGCCATGTGCCAGCCCCAACTGAGCCAAATCCAAAACATTGAACAGTTGTATGAAAAGGATATTATCACCTTGAATAAGCTTAAACTCATCGGCGTCTACCATGAAGATGAATCCACGGATTACAAATCCGCGGAAGAATATGTAAAAAAGAATAAATTGACCTGGGTGAGTTTTGAGACCATTAAAGGGAAAGTGACATTAGCAGGTTTATTTAAAGAAAACCTATGGACAGAACAGTTCAGAACCATTTTCGCCCGCACCAGGGGGATCATATTTACCGGCGGATGGGATATCCCGCCCGCTGTATTCGGCGAGGAAGATGATTTATTGACTGAAGCCGTTACCCCGATCCGCAGTTTATACGAAATTTCTTTTCTTTTTCACCTGGTTGGCGGCAACCGGAATCCCGGGTTTTCATCGTTCCTGGAAACCCGCCCCAATTATGCCATCCTGTGCATTTGTCTCGGCGCCCAGAGTTTGAACGTGGCTGCCGGGGGTTCCCTCTACCAGGATATCCCTTCCCAGGTCTACGGTCAAAAAACAGTTCAACAAGTATTAAAAGCCGGGGCAGATCAAATCCACAGTTCCCGTTATATTAAAGCGCTCTATCCCGATGAGAAAGACCTGCCCCCGTCATTTCACCGGATCAAGTTCAACAAAGACGGTATTTGTGTCAATCAATTGAAGATGAAAAAGGGTGATACTCCTTATATCTTGACGTCTCATCACCAGGCATTGAAACAATTGGGTAAAGATATCGTCGTGGCGGCCACATCCATGGACGGGAAAATCGTGGAAGTGGTGGAACACCGGAAATTTAAACATGTATTAGGTGTTCAATTTCACCCGGAATATTACCCTCTTTATCAAAAGGGATTGTATTTAAAGGAGAAACCCGGCGGGGAATTAAATTTCAATCTTAGGGAATTTCTTATTACCCATGAACCTTCCATGGCGTTTCATAAAGCCATCTGGCAGTGGTTTTCCGGGGTGCTCCTGGAGAAATAGATAAACCTATGAAATTAAAATTCTTTTCCCTTATTATGCTCTTTATTGTTTCCCTTTCCTGGGCGCAGAGCGGACAGCCGGTTACGGAAACCGGGTTGTGGTGGGAAGTGCAACTGTTTATGACTGTCAGCGGCAGCTATCGATACAATTATAATAATGATACAATCACCGGCGAATATTCTTTTAAAATACTCTCGACCGCCTCAATGGAACAGGACAACAGCGGCGATTATATCCTCTACCCGGCAGGGGAGCAAATCTCTGTCATTAATTGGAAAGAACGGTCTGCCGATAAAGAAGGTGACTTTAAGGCTACCCCCACAGACCTGGCAAAAGCAATGACGCCAGGCATGCAGTTAAATTACGTGCTTAAAGAAAATAGGAAAGTGTATTTCGATTTCGTAGTATTTTTAAAAGCGCCAATCCCGGACAATGGGCATCCGTTTAAACAGTTCCTGCTTCCCCGCAGCGCCCTGAACCAAAGCATCGATCGCGAAAATAAATACAATAAAAATGTGCGCAAAGGTTCCAATGCGGTGCAAATAGCTGAGAAACTGTTTCTAAAGCAGGTGGAAACTGTAAAATCGTTTAACTGGCATTGGCAAAGGGAGAAGCCTGATTTTTTTAATTCTCATTCCGTGGCTCTGGAATTGAAGATCATTAAAAAATCTCCCTTCATTTCATCTCGGGATTATCGTCGCGTTTAAAGCTCAGGGCTGCGCCGCACCGGCCGGTAAAGGCGGTATAAAGGGTTAATAATCCCAGTGCGCCTACCCAGTTCCGGTAATAGATGCCCAGGCCGATAATTACCAACGATAGAACGATGCGAATGTATTTTAAGACTGTGTTTGTATTCGTGTTACATGTTTGTGTTTTTATAATTTTCATGCTGCCATTATAAACCAAATCACTGCTTGAGTCAAACCAGTCCTGTTAATGGCGGTCTTATTTTTTCCGGTAGGGGACGCCTTTAACCATCCAATTCGGTGCCGGCGTACCTTTTAAATAATGATCCAGGAACTCTTTCATTTTTATAGTAAAATCCAACCTGTCTGCGTATTTATCCAGGTAATGCCCTTCATCATTGTACTCCAATAGAATACAATTTTTATTCAAGCGCCGCATGGCCAAATAAAGCTCTATGCCTTGCTGCCAGGGAACCACACCGTCATTGTTGCCAAATTCGATCAAAAGCGGCGTCTCTATCCGGTGGGCAAAAAATACCGGTGAGTTTTCGATATAAAGTTCCGGGTTTTCCCATAAACTCTTACCGATTCGGCTCTGTCCCTTTTCATACTGGAATTGCCGCGGCATCCCGTTTTGCCAGCGGATTCCGCTGTAAGCGCTGGTCATATTGGCCACGGGCGCACCGGCCACAGCAGCGGCAAACATATTGGTCTGGGTGATAATAAATGCGGTCATATATCCACCCCAGGAATGCCCACGCAGCGCAATAGCTTTGGGATCGGCTATGCCTATCTCGATCAATTTCTGCACGCCGGGAACAAGACAACCGAAAGCAGAATTGCCGGGCTGTCCGACCTGGAGCCGTATGTCCGGTAAAAATATTACATACCCATGCCCGGCGTAATAGGGAAGACAAGGATACTGATCGATTTTGATATCGCTAAATTCGTACAACCTGTCGGAAAAAAAACGATACCAGTATACCAACACGGGATAACGCTTGCTGCTGTCATAATTCTCGGGTTTAATCACTACACCCTGGAGACCAGTTCCATTCAGCGATTTCCATTCGATTAATTGGGTCGCCCCCCACAAAAACTCTTCCTTCTGGGGATTGACATCGGTTACTTTCTCCAGAGCTTTGAAACTGAGATCACTGACCCAGATGTCCGGGAATTCCCCGAAATCCTCCCGCGTGTAAATGATACGGTCCGCCTTCCTAGCCTTCCTTAGAAAAGTAAATTTTTTCTTCCCGTGGAGCGTTCTTTCAACTCCGGGTTTACCCACTTCTCCCCGGTAAAAGGCCGTGTATTTTTCTTCATCGGAATATGCGGTTAAAAGGAGTTTTTCATTTTCACGGAAATATGTTGCTTCAGGGTCTAATTTTTGGATGCGGAAAATGAGGCTGTTTTTCCTGCCGAGTCCTTCGGTAAGGCAAATAAACTTGTTGGCATTGGAACCGGTGTAAAACTCCCAGATATCGTATTTATCGTAAATCAGCACGGAACGGTCGTTTTCCGTCCACCCGGCAATACCGTAACCGGGAACTGCGTTGGGGAAATCATGGTCCTCATTATAAAAAGGAGTTTCTATCCCACCGGTAATCCGGCGCGGGAATTTTAAGCGGACATCGTAGAGATACCAGTGTTTGTCCTTATAATACACGACATATTGCCCCCGCGGCGAAAGGGAAACATCATACTGGTGGCGGGTGAGTATCTTGCTCCTGAAACCACTGCTGAGATAAGTGAGATAATAATCTTTGTAATGGTCATCCCAGGTGTTTTCTTTTAAATAGGGGCGGTCCGAAGAGCTTAAAGCCACATCGGGATTTTCCGGGATTTGCAGTTCAGGTATAATTTTATCGGTGAGGGGAATAAATTGTTTCACCTGGAAATGGTATACGGCAGGATAGATGCGTTTCCGGAATTGTTCCCATTCTTTTTTTTGTTGGGGGATGATGATGGGATCGTCTGAGCGCCACACGTCCACAGCCCGTTTCTCCAGGATGCCGTTGATATTGTAAATATCCGTATTTCCTGTGGAATCCGAATTGTGGCCATCGAGGGCCTCAAGGACTTGTAGATATTCGTCATAGGGTTTGAAACCGAAAAAAAGCCGTTCGCCGTCTTCGGACCACTGGAGTTTGTTTTCAGCAGGGATCATCCATCCTTTGGGGATATTTTTCCTGGGCACAGCGGAATAATGTTTGTCTTTGACGCCGTCGCCGCTCCATACCCAGAGGCCGGAGGAGAAGGTTTTTTTATTTTTAGCCGCTTCATTATGGCGGTGGAGTATATAGGCCAACCGGCTGTTGGTCTTGCTCCAGGTTAGGTTGGTGTAAAGGGCGTCGATTTCCGAGTGGAGAGTTTTTTCCGGGGCTGCCGGGGTGCTTAAATCCCTAACATATAACCCGTTCTTCTGTCCCTCGCCGTTGTAGATTGAATAAACCAGGTAGCGGCCAGATGGGGAAGGTTCAAGGGCGTAATAAAGAACATTCTCAATGCGGATTTCCCTTTGGCTGGCCAGATGACGAAGCGTTAGTATGAATGTCCGTTTGCTCCATTGGTCATCTTTTTTAATTTGATTTTGGCCGAATTTTTCTTTATTGGAGGCGTACCCCCGGTAGGTTAGCCATTGGGAATTTTCAGCAAAAGCAAAGGATTTGACGTTTTCGAAGGTATTCAAATTACCGGTGGCGGTATCCAGCAGTTTCATATCGGCCTGGAGTTCAGTGGCGTCCTTCTTTTTTTTTTTTTCGAATTCCAGGATGATTGGCGCGTCCGGGGTGATGAGCGAGGCGATCCAGCGGCTGTCCCGGGAAATGGCCGGGCTTTTTCCCCTGGAGATGCGCTCGTAAGGTTCTTTTTTTTCTCCCAGGCGATAGACCATGACTTCGCTGTTTCCACGGTCGGGCTGCGCTGTATAAACCAGCCACCTGCCGTCGTCAGAAATGAGGGCCTCTTTGATGGTTTTGAATTTCATGATGTCTTGCAAGGACATTGGATGTTTGCCGGTTTTCACTTCTGCGCCGGACTGCGTGGATTGTGTGGTTTGTGTGGTTTGTTTCGGTTGTTCCTGTCCGCTGAGTCCCAAAAGGGAAAAGAAAACCGCCAACACGATAATCAACAGGATATCATGCTTTTTATCATTATTCATCTTCATTGCCGGTGTTTCCTTATTATCCGGTTTAGATTTGCAAGGTACTATATTTGGTATTATTTGTCAACCTATGAGTCGCTTAAAAATTCTCATTTGGGTAGGGGCAGACCTGCGTGTCTGCCCTTTGAGTTTTGTGGTATTTGACAATAAAAAATAATTTATCTAAAATACTCCTTTGAATAATAAAATAGGAGATAATATGAGAAAGTTATTTGGTTTATTTTTAGTAATGGTGTTCCTTTGTACCGGTCTTGCCGGTCAAGATTCCCAGGTTACGGGCGAAGACGAATTGGTCGCCAAGGCCCGGTATGTAGTGGGGGCGTTGAGCGCCAATAATTTCAAGGGGGCAATCCGTGATTTCGATGCCACGATGTTGAAAGTCGCCAGTCCTGAAAAAATGGCGGAGGCATGGAAAATGGTAACCGCTAAGGTAGGGGTATTCAAAAAGCAGGGCGCCGCGCGTAAGGAGCAACAGACGCCGTATGATATTGTCTTCATTACCTGCGAATTTGAAAAGGAGATGCTCGATATACGCGTGACGTTCGATAAAGAAAAGCATATCGCCGGCTTCCATTTCGTACCCGCGCAATTGGAGCCATACCAACCCCCCGCTTATTCTTCTCCCGGTCTTTTCGAAGAAAAAGATGTAACCGTGGGCAGCGGCGAATGGTTGTTACCGGGGACGCTTACCATACCCAAAGGCAATGGTCCATTCCCGGCGCTGGTGTTGGTGCACGGTTCCGGGGCCAATGATCGCGATGAAACCCTGGGCTCCAATAAGCCTTTCCAGGACCTAGCCTGGGGGCTGGCGTCGCGGGGCATTGCCGTGCTGCGTTATGAGAAAAGGACCCGGGTTTACGGCGCTAAATTAAAGGGCAACCTGGAATTTGCTAATTCATTAACTGTTCGCGATGAAACAACCGAGGATGCGCTAGCCGCGGTTTTACTTTTAAAAACGGAAAAGGTCATCGATCCGAAAAAAATATTTGTCCTGGGCCACAGCCTGGGGGGCATGTTGATACCACGGATCGCCGCGGATGGAAAAAATCTCGATATCGCCGGGTTTATTATTATGGCCGGCGCGACACGAAAATTCGAAGATATGTTCCTGGAGCAAACGAACTACATCGCCGGCCTGGACGGCGTTGTCTCAGAGGATGACAAAAAACAGGTTGCTGAAATCGAGAAATCGGTGAAAAAAATCAAAGCCTTGAAAGAATCAGACCTTCAATCACAGGAAATGATTCTCATGGCGCCTGTTTCTTATTGGTTGGATTTGAATGAATATGAGCCGGTGAAAGTGGTGAAAGATATCCGGCAGCCGATCCTGGTCCTGCAAGGGGCCCGTGATTACCAGGTAACCACCGAGGATTTTGAAAATTGGAAGAAAGCGCTGTCGCCATCCGCCGGGAAAAATACGGATTTCAAATTATACCCGATGCTGAATCATCTTTTTTTCGAGGGTGAAGGGAAATCCACTCCCGCTGAGTATATGAAAATCCGGAAGAATATTGCCGAGTATGTGATCAACGATATCGCCGAATGGCTGAAAAAATCCTCGGAACCGGTTAGCAAATCTGGGAAATAGGAAAAGAATTGGCATAGCTATTTTTTTATGCATAACATTGTTTGTATGTGCCGCATACCGATTTTTTGCGCCGCATATCGATAATTTGGGCCGATCATCTATCGTTTGTGCTGCATATCAATAATTTTGGCGTATCGTCGATTTTTCGTGCTGATCGTCGATTTTATTTATAAATCATCAATAATTTGTGCCGCATGCCGATTTTTTGTGACGATCATCGATTTTTTGTGCTACGTATCAATCATTTTGGCGTATCGTCGATTTTTTGTGCGAATCATCGATTTTTTTCACAAATTTTTGTTTTGATTTTGAAAATTTGGATATTAATTCTTTAAGAATGTTCCTGCGGAGCAGGGCTTCGCCCTATTCCAATAATATAAATATTTATTTTTTTATTGCCTTTCCTGCGGGATTTCGGCTTACATTCGGTTCCAACAGCAGTCGCTGTGTCAAAGATAACCAGGTATCCATCTGCCACGGCTTCCGTGGATAAATACTTCTGGGTTAGTTGTATCACTCCTTCATTGAGTACCGACTGATAATTCCCGGAACGATTGACTTTGGTCTCGATAATATACTTTCTTGATTTATAAGAAAGAATGATATCCATAATCCCCAAACCGGTACGCAGTTCACAGTGGAGTTCTCCTTTTTCTTTCCCGGAAAACTGGTAAAGGAATGCAGTAAGAAGGAATTGCCCGGTTTTCTCGTAAGTTTTTTTTTCTTCATAAAATGCCTTTACACCGATCTGGGCAATATAGTGGTTAAAGTTCAGGATAATACGCGCCATATCCAGGCGGTTTCCAGGCAATTCGTATTCGTTCAGCGGAAAATTTCCGGATGCGTTCACTTCTTTGAAAAAGGTTTTAATATACCTGGCTTTATAAATATTATTGGCTGCCACTGCTTTTTCATTCTTTTGTCTAATCAGGCCGTATTGCTCCAACCATGACTGATCATCATCGTCCGGGTTGTACGCTACATTGTCGAAAACGATTTCTACAAATGTCTCTTTATACAATTTGGCCTTTTCATATAAATTGTCGAAATGGGAATTTTTTTCCGATAGGAGGAGTTGCACAGCCCTGTCTACGTCGTGTTCATCGATAGGTTCTACGGTATTGGGCTTAATATTCACGGTTAAGATGGTTCCCAATCGGTTGACCAGCCATGTTTGCCCGTTGGTTTCCGCGTAGACTTTTTTTACCGCGTCTTCGGTGAAAGGTTGATTGGTTTCTTCCGTATATTGGGTATAGAGTTCCCTGACGTTTTTTAAAGAAAAGGGGGGGAGCTTAATGTTATCTGCGATATTGAAGGGAGATACGCCGCCCACCACGAGTTTGGTAATATTACGAATCCCGATAAGACCGACGGAATAAAGGGCTTTTTGCTCCACGTCTTTATATGCCTGGTATAAATCTCTTAAGGTTGAAAGAAAATTCTCCAATTCTATTAATGGGATGCCGTCGAATTCATCGATGAAAATGACTATTTTTTTAAATCGAAGTATATGGTTTAATTCTTCGAATAATGTGCTGAAGGAGATGTGATCGGTGAGATGATGGGCGTCTAGAAACTGTTTTACAGTTCCTGATTTTTCGCACTTTACTTCGCTTAACCTGTCGATTAATTGTGAATACATGGTTTTTTCGACCAGTTGGTAGAATTGGGTTTTATCCAGGTTTTTATATTTCTGGAAACTTAATAAGACTGCCACATAGGTGGGGTCGCCGTGCAATTGGCGGCAGATTTCTTTTATAAAAGTAGTTTTTCCACTTTGCCGCGGCGCAAAAATAGAAAAATACCGGCCGCGGTCGATCATGGTTTGAATTTCCTGGTTTTTGGTGTTGGTAACATTGTCTAGTGGCGCAAAGTATGAGGACCCTGGATTTACTACGCCGGTATCTTCAAAGAAACGTTTCGGTTTCCGATAGGTTTTGTCATTTGCATCGATTGTATTTAATAGCATGCTTAAATCTTATTGCAATCGCCGGTAATTGTCAAGCGTCAAATCGTGGTAACCTGGCTGTCGCCTGTCTTGCCCCGTAATCTCTCCAGGTTCTTTTTAGCTTTATCCAGGTTCAGGTGTCCGCTGGGAAAGAGTTTCTGCATAATGGTCACGGCTTTTTGGGCATAAAGCAGGGCGGAAGCATAATCGTTCATATCCCGGTAAATCAGTGCTAAATTATTGTACGACGCAGCTAAGTCGGGATGACTTTTGTCCAATACTGCTTCTTGTATAGCCAATGCGTTTAATTGAAATTCCAACGCCCGGTCCAATTGCCCCACAGCCTGGTAAATGGTTGACATATTATTGTACGATGTAGCTAAGAGGGGATGATTTTTTGCCAATACTGATTCATAGATTTTAATGGCTTTCAATTGAAATTCCAACGCCCGATCCAGTTGCCCCATATCCATAAAAATCATCGCCGAATTATTGTACGACCTAGCTAAGTTGGGATGATTTTTATCCAATACTGATTCATAGATTTTAATGGCTTTCAATTGAAATTCCAACGCCCGGTCCGGTTGCCCCATTTCCAGATAAATTTGAGATAGATTATTGTATGACGTGGCTCTTAAGGGATGATTTTTATCCAGTATCGCATCAAAAATTTTATTGGTTTTCAGTTGAAATCCCAACGCTTGGTCCAGTTGGCCCATTCCCAGATAAATTTGTGATAGATTATTGTAGGTCGTGGCTCTTAAGGGAGGATTTCTATCCAATACCACTTCGAAGATTTCAGTGGCTTTTAGTTGAAATTCCAACGCCCGGTCCAGTTGCCCCATAGCCCGATATATGGTAGATGCATTATTGTAAGACGCGGCTAAGTCGGGGTGATTTTTAGCCAATACGGCTTCCCGGATTGCTATTGCTTTCAATTGAGATTCCATTGCCCGGTCCAGTTGAAGCATATCTTCGTATATGGAAGATAAATTCGCAAAATTTTTTGCTACCTCTGGGTGAGACGTGCCCATTATCGATTCCTTTATCTCCAGGGCTTTTAATTGAAATTCAAGCGCTTTTTCCAGGCATCCCGTTCTCTGGTCCGGCTGCAGAAGGGTACTGGAATAGGAATGATGAAGCTCACTTATCTGCTGCATGACATCTGCCTGCTGTAACCGGGCTGCCCCAGCATCAGCGCTGGACGTTAAATCTTTCAATAAATTGGATAAATAATCCAACTGCTCCTTATAGAATTTTTCCGATATGGTTCCTTGTCTCTCTTTATCAACCAGGGTATCCATTTCCTCACGCAATTGAAGCATCTCTGTCTCCATCGGCTCGGAAAAATAAAACGTCCCGGATCGCCAGGACCACAAGTCATGGGCTTCGGTCAATATTTTATTAAAAGCCGTTGTGGGAAGCCATAATACCAACGGGACCGGGATTTTTTTCGGCAATAAGTCCCGGGCGTAATTCAACCGGTGCAAAAAAGCCTGGGATTCTGCCGTATCAATAATGCTGTTCTCCAGGCCGCTTACCAGCAAAACCGCCTTTTCGTTTTCCCGGATTGTTAGTCCCGCGGGCAAAAATTCATCTAACGATACAATCGGAGATTTCAAATGGTGATAGTAAACCATAATCCCGTCGGTTTCCAATCGCTGCTTTAAGGATGCCATGAGTTTCGCTCGCAACCGGTGATTATCGCACTGCGCCAGGTAGAGATGAAATCCTTTTGCTCTCTTTATGCCCCTATACAATAATTGGAGTTCCTGTTCATTATGGTCAAGATCATGGTTCATTAACAAACTTTCCTTGCAATATTCTCTATTGCTTACAATTAACCGGATGTTGATTTACCGTTATTGTTCGCATCCTTCATTCTTTGCAGGGCGTCTTTGAATTTTAATACCCCCTGGAGCGCGGGATGGACATCATACCAGGTCTCTCCATTGACATAGGCAAAAATAAAATGGTTATTAAGCATGCGAAAATGTTCGCTGTCATTGGAAATGCTAAAATTCAAGTACACCCGCGCCAGGAGTTCGAAATCTTTATCCGAGGGCGAGGTTTCATAGTCGCGAATGATCCTGCGAAACGTAAATTGGATATCCTTTTCTTTAAAGGGGATATCCCCAGGCAGTGCGGCTTCAACCAGGTATCGCAATATCCGGATAAACTCCCGGACGTTGCCCCCGGAAAATATGGCAATCTCTTTAATTAGATCGTGATTGGCAAAGAGGCGTTCTGTATCCATACGTTTCCGGGCCACCTGCAGCAGTGTGTCAATACCCTTTTCATAAGGATCACGGGACCGGGTCTCGCATACTTTTATCATGGGCAGTACATATGCATCATCATAAAGCTGCCCTAAGCGGGTGTGATTGATGGAATAAACCAGGGAGAGGGGAACTGTGTATAGTTTATGGCAGCGTATCCCGGTTAAATGGTGATAATTATCGATGAAGATGGTTTCATGAGTTGACCGGCCGATCATGCTTTCTCTATCCCCGGGGTAAGCGAGTTTCATTTTTTCCAGGTTATCATAAATAATCACCATGCCCAGGAAATTTTTGTTTTTCAAAATTTTTTCCGCTTCGATAACCATATTATTAATAAAACCCATTAATTGGCTGACGGATGGTTCTATCTTCCGCCGGATGGTTTTGCGTTCATTACTGCTGTATTTTAATTGCCCCATAAATTTAGCGAAAAGTTTTCCAATAATGGGTACTTTAGCCCCGGCCTCAACCCCGGCTTCAACTCCCGCGGATATTTCATTATTGGTGGTTTTTTCGGAAATAACTTCGGAAAACCAATTTTCAATAGTGTACATAAGGTTTTGGGAGAGCGGCATATTTTTCTCTCGCATTTGCCGTTCGATTTCCGAGGCAATGACAAAAAGAATATCGATATAGTCCGGGTCTTCAAGGTCCAGTGTTTCCAGGGCATCAATTTTTATAGTGAAGAGATTTTTTTGGTTCAAGGTTTTTTCCAGGGATTTCAATTCCGTGGATTTGCCGCTCCCGTTATGGCCGCTGAACAGGTATGTTTTGGGTTTACTGTTGGCCTTGCAAGCTTTTAGGATTGCCTCGCCGATTTTGGTTACCAGGATTCCCTCTTCACCCCGGACATGCGCACAATCAACATACCGGGAATCCGACTCATCGATGGCTTCAGCGGGGTCTAAGTTCCCGGTGGCCTCGATAAGTAAACGCTCAAGATTTTCTGTTTCCGCTTTTATTGAACTCATCGGTTCTATTACTCCTTTTTTAACCAGGCCGAACAGGGTGCCGTCGCTTCATCGGCTTGAAATGATTATACTACAAACCAAATAGATATTGCAAGGTACTCTGAAAAATGCTTTCAATGCTTAAACCTCAAAATTCTTGACATGAATTTTGCTTTCCATTCCATCATCCGGAAAACTGGGGGCTCAAATAAAACAGCCACGGGATTAAGCCATATTTAATAATACCGCGGCACATCACGGCCACAGATGTTCTGATAAGGACAATAACGACAGTTCTTCTCCTCCCACGTCTGAACAAACGGCTCCTCGATATTAAAAAGCCGTCGGAAGATATCTTTTAAGATGCCTTCAAATTGCTCCACCATCCCTTCATCAATCATATCGAACTTATCAACCTTAACGTGGGAAAGAGACAGTCCAAAATTTTCCCCAACATCGGCGGACACATTACGGGGAAGATAGGGATTTTTTTAACTCCTGTTGACAAAAGCAGGTTAGAAAATTATAATAACACTATGCCTGAAGAACAAAAATGCGATAGTGAACTCATTGATTCCACTGAGCCCGAGCAGCTTGGTAAAAACATGAAAAGGATTCACCTCTCACACGACGGGTTTTTTCGGACTACCTTCGATCAAACCGTAGCGAATAGCTTTATCAAAGAATATTTACCCCCGGAAATCACCAAAGACCTGGATTTCTCGACATTGGCCATATCCAAAGACACCTATGTAGACAAAAAACTAGCACGCTGTTATTCGGATGTACTTTACCATATCCAGTTTAAGACTGATCCCGCCTATTTGTATTTCTTGTTTGAACATAAAAGCTCGGAACCGGATTTTCCAGCGCTCCAATTGTTGAAAAATATGACTCACATCTGGGAAACCCACGTGGAACATCATAAAGGGATTCAAAAATTACCGCCTATAATCCCTTTGTTGATATACCATGGAGAGCAGCTCTGGAAAGTGGATACGAGTTTTATTTCGCTGTTTGAAATTCCCGCGACGTTAAAGAAATATGTTCCTGCGTTTAATTTTGAAGTATACGATGTTTCGCATATGCCGGAGGAGGATATCCGGGGAGTGGTGGAATTACGGATTGTATTGATGGCGTTCAGGTATATTTTCCACCCGGAGATATTGTCACAATTGAAGAAAATATTTCAATTGTTCCGTGAGTTAGAGGATAAAAATAAATTTAATCAATTCCTGGAGTTGTTGTTGATATATATAGGTTCGAATGTTAGCAATGTGAAAGCTGAACAACTCCGGGAATCAGTTTCTGAGGCTTTAAAAGAAGGAGGCGTAATCATGGGAACCGTATTCCAGGAATTATTGGATAAAGGCAAAGAAATCGGCATAGAAATCGGAGTGAAAGAAGGCAAAGATATCGGGATGAAAGAAGGTGAAGAAAAAGAAAAATGGAGAGTTGTTTTGACTTGTATAAAGAAAGGAATAGACATTGAGACCATTGCCGAGCTTACCGATTTGCCTATCGAAAGAATCGAATTATTTAAAAGTGTTATTCAACCGGAAAGGGAAAGGGCTTTATGACCGATAGCCTTTTCATGGTCCGGACATCCCGGAACAAAAAACAGGGGTAGGCCAGGCGAATTATTTTTTTCGCATCCCTTCGCTCTATAGAGGAGCCCGCCGGCCCCTTCGCGGCTTAAATAAAAACAGCCGGTGAATTTAGGAATGATCAATAATACCGCGGCACATCACGACCACAGATGTTTTGATAGGGACAATAACGGCAGTTCTTCTCCTCCCTCGTCTGAACAAACGGCTCCTCGATATTAAAAAGCCGTCGGAAGATATCTTTTAAGATGCCTTCAAATTGCTCCACCATCCCTTCATCAATCATATCGGACTTATCAACCTTGATATACTTGAGCTCGTCATACATCTTTTTAAATGGATAAATTCCCAACCGGTACGGCCCATGCCCGCTGTCCCCCTGCGTACGCTTTAATAAATACCGGTAAAAAAACAACTGGAACGCTTCCCGCCGATTCACCACCCCCTCGCCGCCTAACTCTTCCAACGCCTTTAAATTTAAGGGGTTTATTTTCCCTGTTTTATAATCAATAACCCGATGAACATTATCTTTTATATCCACTCGGTCGATTGTTCCTTCCAACTTTACCCGATAATCGCCAGCATTTCCACTGTTGCTTCCATTTCCGTTTCCAATTCCCTGACCAGGCAATGAAAAATGGAATTCCACGCCCGTGATCTTCTGTTCCAACATCAAAATGTTAAATCCGGCTTCCTGTTTCTCCTTATCGAAGAAATTTTCCAAAAACTTCTTCATCACTTCAAAGGCGATCCGGTTCCTGCCGGTATGAACATCCCCGGTTTTCAATTCGAGTGAATAGGCATCCTTTAATTTAGCCTCGATCCGCTCCTTGATCTCCTCAATCTCTTTGAAACCTACGGGTTTGTTGTTCCCACAATAAGGTCTGTAAAGCTCATGGAGCGCTTTGTGAATGATATGCCCAACCTGGTAATATTCGGGACTCTCATAGACCTCCTCTTCTTCGCGAAGTTTTAAGATATAGTTAAAGTAGAATTGCAGCGGGCAGGTAAGGTAAATCAACATCGATGAAGGGGAATAGCTTTTTTGCGCCAGCTTCTCGATGATCTTTGGCGACTTGCGGATGGAAATCTCTTTGACCTCCTGGGCGTCGAAAGTGAAATCGATGACCTGGTGCTTGATAACTGCATTTTTGTTGCGTTCGGCATATTCGATCAACAGTTGGTCGATGAAACGACTCTTTTCGCTTTTTTCAATGCCCTTGGCCTCGGTATTGTAGATCAGCGTGATGTTTTGCGAACTTTTTAACAACCGGTAAAAATGGTAAGCGGCAATGGCATCCCGTTCCCGGTACGTGGGCAACCCTAACTTCACCCTGACATCAAACGGTATAAAGGACTGGTGGGTTTTCCCCGGCGGCAAAAATCCTTCATTGACGGACAACACGAAAAGATGTGTGAAGTCGAGGGTCTGGGTTTCCAACATACCCATGATTTGCAGCCCTTCCAAAGGCTCGCCGGTAAAGGGTATCCGGCTGTGCTGCACGATATCGGTAAACAATTGCCGGAAAGTGCGTATATCATCGAGCACCAGGCCGGTGTTTTTTAGGGAACCTTTTAACCGGCTCAACAGGGTGTAAAAATGATAAATGTACTCGTAATCCACGGAAAAGATGTCAGGCTTGTTCTCAGTGAAAAAGACGCGAATGGAATTCAATAGGTCCAGGAAATAGTCGATTATCTCATGGGAATCGTTACGGAGTTTGAAAATATTCTGCAGGGCTTCCGATGTGAAATGGATGTTCTCTTCAAGCGTATAGACCCGGTTATTTTGTTTGATTTCCGCGATAAAGTCCGTAATCTCCTTCGGCGCCATGGGCTTGATGTAGGGATGATTCAATATGTTTTGTAGGTCTTTGTAATAGAATTGGGTTTCGCCTGCTTTAACGGGTGCGGAACCCCCGGCCTCGTATATGCGCAGGTACATCTCCATGATGGAATTGAAAAGGCTGAACACGGGCGTTTGCTGCAAGGGAAATCCAATGGTAATATTGATCTTGTCCACCCATTCAGGCAGGGAATTGAGCACAGGGAACAGTAATATTTCATCCGGCAACACCACGGCGACTTTTTCCGGGTCGGTCGCATGCTGCTGTAAGTCCTGGAGTTTTAATCCCAACACTTTGGCCTGGCTTACTTTGGACTGGACGCCGATCAGCGTGATTTGTTTCCGGGCCGATAATTGGTCCTCCACCCATTCGGGTTCTGTCAGCTTCAGATCTTCTATGCTTTTCCTGAAGAAAAATCCAGCTTCCTGGTTGGCATCCTCCACGAAATAGCGGTCCATGTCCCAATATATTTCTGCTTTTCCTTCCTTTAACAGATGTGAAATGATGACCTCTTCCGCCCGGGTAAGGGCATTGAAACCACAGAAAATCACTTTATCCCACGCCAATGTTTGAGTGATACGCTCCATGTTTTCCACGGTTTCCCGGTAAACCATGCCTTCATAGGCTTTGTTTTTAGTTTTTAGCAAACGGTTGAATTTCTGATACAGAACGCCCAGGTCTTCCCAGAAACCGGTGTAGCGGTTGTAAATGTCGGATTTCTCGTCTTTGGTGATATCTTCTACCTCTTTGAACTCGGCAAGGGTCCTGAATAGCTCACCAGTATCGATAAGGTGCTGGTCGATTTCGTTAAAATCGTTGATGATCATTTTGCCCCAGGCATAGAAATCTTCGAACTTTTTGGGATAGTTTCGGATATGTTCATTATAGACGTCGTAGAGTTCGAAGACCAGGTCCAGGGGGTCGGCGACGGTATATTGGGATAGCCCGGCGATGAAATCGTCGATGGCTGAGACTTTCGGCGCCCAGACGGCAGTCCCGGTTGGTTTTTTCAAGCGGAGATGGTGCATGAAATAGATACATGCCCTGCGTGTAGGGAATATGAATGCGATTTTATGGATATCGTTCCCGTATTGTTCAAGGAACTTACCGGCTATTCGTTCTAAAAAAAACATGTTTACTCCTTAAAATGCCTCCGGCGGCCAGGAACCTTTTTGAAAAAAGGTTCCTGGACCTCCAAAAACTTTTAGTTAACAAAAGTTTTTTAGGGGTCCAGGGGGCGATTTTACAAAAAAGCCCCCTGGTTGTTTAATTAATCAACCTTTTCAACTACTTTACTTTCCAGGTAAAACAAATACGCTTCTACCTCACAATAACCCATAGCCAAAACTGCCTCTTTATACTTTCTCATCTGCGTTGCGTACCCTTCATGCGCCGCACCGGTCTTGAAATCAATGATCTTTACCCTGTCACCCGACACAATCACCCGGTCCGGCCTCAAAATACCCTCTTCCGTTATCATGGGCGATTCCGTAAACACCGCGCCCATATCCACATACGCCGGATCAAACCACTCCCTGACCTCCTCATTGTCGAAAATCTCATTTATCTTCTGCTCAAGGATATCCCGTTCCTCCATTTCAATATCACCGGAGACCAACACAGCGGAAATTGCATGAACCACATCCCCCGGCGAATGAATATGCGAAAGCACCTGGTGCACCAACAACCCCCAGTTCCGCCGTTCGGCCCGGTATCCCGTATCGAAACGCCAGAACTCTTTGGATTTCCTGCGGATCGTGATCCGGGAATACCAGTTATTGGAAATCAAACGGTCGGTTTCAACAAATTCGATTTCTTTTGGTATGTTTTCTTCCTGCACTTTGACTGAAGGCTCGCCAAAGTAAAAATGCCCCTGCCGCTCGTTATCTTCCGTCATCAAAGGAACCGCCAGTTCTTTCAAGCGATCGAAATTGTCATTTTTTCTCTTGCGCTGCGCAATAATATATAGAGTATCCACTGCCCGGGTAAAAGCCACATAGAGAAGATTAATATTATCGATCAATACCTTTTCCTGTTCTTCAAGATACGCGTTATTAAAAAAGGTTTCTTCTAGGATTTTCCCCGAATTCACCGGCATCGGGATATCCAGTGGGGGAGTGATTGGGACCGGCGGGTCGGCGTGCAGCCAGAGTTGAGAGTCCATTTTATGTTCCCAGTTAGCGTAAGGGATAATCACCACCGGGAACTCCAGGCCTTTGGCTTTATGGATGGACATAATCTTGACCGCCGGCTTTGTTTCCGGGACCATCAATGAGTATTCCTCTTTGTTGAATTCCCACCAATCCAGGAAAGAAGAGAAATCCAGGCTATTTTCCGCCGTGTAATTGGAGACGATATCCAGGAACGCCTGCAAGTAACCCATGGATTTAAAATCCAGCGTTTCCGGCAGTTTGAAAATGCGTATCGCCTCTTCCATGACCTCATAAACCGGCATGCGGATCAGGTACTCCCGCCGACGGAAGAATTCCAGGGTTTCCGGCGATAAGTCCCACTGGGTCTCCGATGAGAAATAATCGCCGATAACCGTGGGATTCACAGCGTCGCCGGACGGTTGTTTTTTGTTAAGGCCAAGGAAATAAATAATAGAAGATTCTGCGATCCTGTCGGCCGGGTTGCAGAGATAGACAAGAATATCGATTAAAAAGCGGATCAACGGGATTCGCGATAGAATCAACGAATCCGGGGAAATCACGGGAATATGGTTTTCCAGCAGGTATTCAGCCACTTTCTGGCCCTGTTTATTCTCGCGCACCAGGATGGCGATATCATTGTACGCATAACCCCTTTCCAGGCAGTTGTTTACAATCAGTTTTACACGTTCGAAGACCGCCGCATCCGGTTCATCCGGTTCGTCATTTACGCTGTTTAGCGAGTCTTGTTCCTGTTCCTGGCTTTGTTGGTTCTGCGTTTCAATGAATTGCAGGGAAACAAACCCGCCCGGTTCGCGCGCCGGTTGTTGGGCAATGTCGCTGTAGACTTTTTCCAGGAGACCTTTTCCCGTTTCAGCGCCGGTTCCCGCGTAGAATTCGCTGATTTTTTGAAAAAAGCCGTTGTTGAAAGAGACAATATTTTGGCGGCTGCGGTAATTTTTATCCAGCAGGTTGATTTTCAATTGTTCCGATAGGATACGGTTTTTAATATCATTTTCCATAATTTCCACATCGCCGCCGCGCCAGCGGTAGATGGACTGTTTACCGTCGCCCACGGCCATGCTGAAATAATCCGAACCCAGGGCATTTTCAATCAAGGGGAACAAGTTTTCCCATTGCAGCCGGGAAGTATCCTGAAACTCATCGATCAGGTAGTGATTGAATTTTTCGCCCAGGATAGAGTAAATAAAGGGGACAGGCGAGTTTTTGACAATGTCATATACCCTGGTATTAAATTCCGAGATCGGGATGACGTTATTTTTTTTCTTATAGTCATCGATCAGCGCCTTTAGTTCGTTGATAATGGCGGCCAGGTAGATATTGTCCAGGATGGAAACCGCGGTTAAGGCCAGGCCGCGGTTTTTATCATGATAATCGAGAATTTCTTTCGAGATACGTTCCAGGCCGTTAGCCAGGAGGGTTTCGATGGCCGCTTTTATGTCGCCCGGGGCCGAATTGGCAGACCATTGACCGTTCCTGAAGCGGACGCCGATATCGAATTGCTTAACGCCGCCCGGTTTCAGCGCTGCGCATTTCAGCAGCACGCCGGCGGCGCCGCCCTTTTTATAAGCGAAATCATCCACCGTAAGTCCTGCCCCCTGGATGAGGTCCATTGCTTGTTTTCCCAGGTCAACCAGTTTCCGCGCATAGCTGTCACGCACTGATTCCAGTTGTTCCATGCAGCGGTAGAAATGAATATTATCAAAGGAGCCGACGGTTTGTATCCATTCGATATTCTTTTCATTGAACAGTTCTTTTTCAAATTTGCGGATATCTTCTTCGATGTTCCAGGTTTTTTCTTCCTGGACCCTGGAGAAAACGAATTTCAGGATAATATCCGTAATAAATTCATCTTTACCCACGTTGGAGAGCAGGCGTTCGATCACATAGGTTTCGATTTTCTCATAGTTTAGGTCGATGCCGAAGTTGAGGGGCAGGCCGATTTCCAGGGCAAAGGCTTTGATTACCTTATGGATAAAGCTGTCGATGGTCATAATGGCAAAGTCCGAATAGTTATGGAGTAGGCTGGTGAGGATATCCGAGCTAATTTTGTCGATCTGCTGCATCTGTTGAAGTTGGGGCATTTCTTGCAGCAGCGTATTTTCCAGGATTTTATCTTCGCCTTTGGCCAGTTTTTTCAGGGAAAGCATGATGCGGTCTTTCATTTCGCCGGCGGCTTTATTGGTGAAAGTTATCGCCAGGATATGTTTAAATTTCCCCGGGTTTTCCAGGATCATTTTCAGGTATTCCTTGACCAGCGTATATGTCTTCCCCGACCCAGCCGACGACCGGTAGAGTACAAAACCCATGGTTCCTCCTTTTGACAGACACATTTTACCTTAATTCCCTGCTAAGCGCAAGGGAGAGGGAAAACTCTCCCCGGTTTCCAATTAACAATTAAC
>JAUPLE010000615.1 GCA_030837085.1 Acidobacteriota bacterium
GAAATACCCACTCCCCGGACAGCGCTGGGAATTGCGCCCTGACAAAATCGATATCCAATTTCATTTACACTCCTTCTTCGTATTGCGTAGAGAATTTCTCCCGCAATTTTTCCAATTTATCTTTGGGCAAGTAATGTCCCATATACCCGCATTTCAAACAGACATACGAACGGCTCCTGAAACCGTGAACAGTAAAAACGCCGGTGGGTACAAAGGTATTGGCCGCGGTACCGAGATAACCGAAACACAAATCCGTGCTTCCACAGGACATACAGTTGAAGGTAACATTTTTTTCGCCTAACATTGTTTTTCCTCCTAAAGATATTATATCACTTTCAAAAACAAAATTACATTGGTGGGCCATTTTCCGCACCGAAGGGAATATTTCTTTTTTGTATACTCCAGTTTCTCAGGTGTTCTATATAACTTTCGATATCATGGCTCTCAACGACATAGGGGTTTATTTCGACGAATAATTGGATGAATAGGTCCCCGATCATTCTCAATAACCTGCGTTCCCCGCGTTGTTCTCCATTTTCGTGATTGGAACCGGGTTCCATGGCAGGGAGTTCTTTGGTAAAAAAGTTCTTGAAACGGGACCAGTTTTCCGATTCCTCCCTGGGTGTTGAAACGACCGGTTTGAGCTCAGAAAAAAAGCGGGTAAAATATCGTTTGAAGGTTTGCCAATTATGGGATATTTTTTCTTTATTGAAGGTGGCCAATAGGTGTTCGCTAAAATACCCGGACAAAAAATAGCGCAGTGTTTTAAATTCGGATAAACATTCAACGGATTTTAAAGCGCCTTCCTGGTCAATATATATGATATTACCCACATCCCTATACTCCCATATTTTTTTGATGCAAGGGGGGAGCACGGTTACAATGTCGTTGTACCTGGCAAAAAGAAAGCTCCGCCGGCGCAAGTAGGTATTGTTGAAGGCATCGGCAAAATCCTGGTCCCCTACCCGGGGAGCGCCGAAAACATAGAGTCCCTGTATCATGATATTCTCGCATTTCCTGTATTCGGTTGCAAACCGGGCGCCCGCCAATAGGGCCAATGCCCCGCCCATGCTGTGGCCGGTCAACCATATCCGCAGCTTTTCCCCGGGCGGGATGTGGGTTTTTATTTCCGCCCAAACTGACTCTACCAGGGAATTAAATCCCTTATGAACAAGACCGAAAGATTCCATGGGCACGAACCGGGCCTGGATATCGGCGTGCAGGTTAATGGTATTATCGAGCACTGTGCCCCGGAAACAGATAATCACATCCCCGCGCCTCCGGAGAATAAAGGCCAGGATTTTCATATCTTCGGAAAAGGCATATTGAAAATTTTTGAATCCCCAGATTTCGGCTTTTTTTCTCTTTCTTTCCATGTCTTCCAGGAAATCCTCATTTGTTTTATAGTCCACCGATACGGCAACCCCAAAGGGATATGCCCACTCCGAGAGTTTAGCCAGGTTAATCGCAACGGAGTGGTCGTAGCCTTCGAATTTCTCGGGGAAGACCATCCTGGCCTTTCGCGCCGCTATCTTGGCTCTTATGGCTCGAACGATTATTTTAAGCATCTTGTTTCAACTTTATATTCAATACTATTTTGAAATGCCTAATTGGTAAACCTTTCAGAAAAAGGCCCCTGAAGGCCGGGGTCAAAAAACGGAAACTTGATTTTCCCGGCATTTTAAGGTAGAATTATACCATGTTTATAAAAAAATCCGAAAAAATAATTGAAGAAAAAAAAACGAAAGAGGTCAGTACCTTCAGGGAGTACTTTGAATTGTTCGCAGAGACGTTGATATATGTCTTCTTCGTCATGACTTTCCTGCTCCAGTCCTTTGTTATTCCCACGGGGTCAATGCAAAACAATATCCTCATCGGCGACCACCTGCTGGTCAATAAAGTTGCTTATTCCCGTTTCCCGGGTTCCGTCGACGATATCATATTCCCCCAGAAAGAGATCACACGGGGCTCTATTGTTACTTTCAAAGCGCCCGCGGAAATGGATAAGGAATATGTGAAACGGGTCATCGGCCTGCCAGGGGAAACCATAAGAATTATCGACAAAAAGGTCTATATCAATGGCAAACTGTTGGTTGAGCCTTATGCCCACTTTGATGAAGCAAATATCTCCGACAGTAGTTACGGGGATAATTTTCCTTTGCAGCAGCCCCGGTACATTGATGTATTGGGCAATATTTCTTTTTTGCCTTTTTATATCAATGATGAGAATGGCTTCGTGGATTCGAAAAGAACAATGGCTGTTTGCGACCAGTTCAAAGATGCAGTGCTGGACGTGGATAATGAAAAAGTATTCAGGGTCCCGAATGGTTATTATTTTTGTATGGGCGATAACAGGGACCACAGTTATGATTCGCGGTTCTGGGGACCGGTGCCGGCAAATTTCATTATCGGGAAACCATGGCGCATTTACTGGTCCTATGAGTCCACCACGGAAGAATACCTGACCCCCGGGATTCAACACAAAGCGAAAGATATATTCAATACTATCATCAATTTCTTTTCCAAAACCCGTTGGGGAAGAACCATTAAAAAAATCGAATAATTGGGAGTAATTATGGCAAAGAAAGCATTGATTACCGGTATTACCGGGCAGGATGGTTCCTACCTGGCAGACTTTTTATTGGAAAAAGGCTATGAAGTGTACGGCATGGTCAGACGGTCCAGCATGGAAAAATTCGACCGCATCGACCATATCAAAGAACGAGTTCATATAATGCAAGCTGATTTATTAGACCAATTCTCCATTATCAAATTGCTGGAAGAAGTACAGCCGGATGAACTGTATAACCTGGCGGCCATGAGTTTCGTGCCCACATCGTGGAACCAACCGGTGCTGACGGCTGAATTTACCGCCGTGGGCGTAACACGAATACTGGAGGCTGTACGCGCCTTTAACCCCCGCATCCGTTTCTACCAGGCCTCCTCCTCGGAGATGTTCGGGAAAGTAAAAGAAATCCCTCAAACGGAAGTGACCCCGTTTCACCCCCGCAGTCCCTACGGCGTGGCCAAGGTTTACGGGCATTGGATCACGGTCAATTACCGTGAAAGCTATGATATTTTCGGCGTCTCAGGCATTCTCTTTAACCACGAATCGCCGCGCCGGGGCCTGGAATTCGTAACTCGCAAGGTAACTTATAATGCCGCCAGGATCAAACTGGGCCTGGCAAAAGAACTGCGATTGGGAAACCTGGAAGCGAAACGGGATTGGGGATTTGCCGGCGATTATGTAAAAGCGATGTGGCTGATGCTCCAACAACAGGAACCGGACGATTTTGTCATCGCTACGGGCGAAAACCATTCGGTAAGAGAATTGGTGGATACGGCTTTCTCCTACCTGGACCTGGATTATAAAGATTTTGTGATGATCGATGAACGTTTTATCCGGCCGGCTGAAGTGGACATCCTGATCGGCAGCAGCGCAAAAGCAAGAGAAAAACTGGGCTGGATCCCGAGCGTCAATTTCCAACAACTGGTAAAAATGATGGTAGACGCCGATATGAAATTACTGAAAAAGGAATACCATTTAAAATAAAAACTTATTTCCTGATAATTAGTTTAATATCACCTTTTTTACCCAGTTGGACCATATCATCCAGGGACGCCAGGGTCTCTTTGATCTTCTGACCATTGACATACGTACCGTTGGTGGAACCCAGGTCCACGAGGAAGAATTTATCTCCCCTGGGAACTATTTTCAAATGGTTTTTCGATACGATACTGTCCGCGATATGAACATTAACCGTCATGGGGTCCCTGCCAATGGTAATACCGCTGGAAGTGATATTGAATGTACCCTTGTCTTCCCCTTTCACCAGGACTGTAAGGCTGCCGGCCACTTCTCCTTCCAGGACAGTGCCCTCGGGTTCACTTGCTTTTGTTTTATCCACCGGGGGAGCGGCAGTCACAGGCGTAACAGGCGTCGCAGGTCCTTGATGCGCAGGCGCGGCTTCCCGTTCCGGGACCGTGGGACTAAATGCGATTTTCAATACCACCAGGATCAGAATAACCAGGACCACGACAATAATGACAATGGTCTTACTCTGACGCCATATTTTTTCCAGGAAACCCATTTCATTGATGCGGGTCAGGATCATCTGCTGCATTTTTTCGAGGTCGGGTTCGTTTTTCATGTAGGCCAACGCCGTAGACACGTAACCGCGGGCATCGAACCATTCCTCATTCCAGACGGCATCCATTAGTTTATTGAATACGATGGAAAACTCGGATAATTTATTGGTTTCAATGCCGGTTTCCCGGATAAATTCTTTGGCGGAATTGATGGGCACGCAGAATTTGAAACCGTCGTACTCAGTGGCCGCATAGGAGTGAACGCCCACGACCTGGCCTTTGATATCCACTGCCGGGCCGCCCGAATTGCCGGGCGATGTCGCCGCATCATGCTGGATCACGGACATACCATTATAATCTTTCTTAAGCGCTGAAATAGAGCCCCTGGTAATGGAAGATATTAATGTATTTTCTTTCCCCAACAGGGGGAAACGTTGGGGGTCCACGACGCCGGGGAACCCGATAACAAATATGGGTTCCTGGAGTACCAGTTGAGAAGAATCTCCCAACATGATAACCGGGCAATTTTCCCGTTCGATTTTTAACACCGCGATATCTTTACCGCCGTCGGGAATGGAGGGACTGAATTTTTTGACCTCGAACCGGAAAGTCTCTGAATTGGATAGTAAAACGTAATTAATGGCGCCGTGTTCCGTGATCCTGGGCTGCTGGTCTTGCATAAACTGTTTGTAGGCGGCTTCCAATTCTTTCCCGGAAGGTTCCCGCCCCTGGCTTTTCTTAAATTGTACGACGATCTGCTGGATAATGGCATCGTTTAATGTCTTCTGGGCATAACCGTCTTTATCCGCCATATATTTTACATAGATATCCACCACATGGCCATTGGTCACCAGGTAACCGTCGGGATTGATAAAGAATCCACTGCCGGAGCCATAATTGGGTAATTCAAAGGTTTGTCCGCTTTTTAGTTGGGCTTTCACGAACATCCCGCTGTAGATCATTGCCACTGCCGGTCGTGTGCGATAGGCCGTCATCTGCTCTTCGGTCAGTTTTCCCGCCGCCGATAAAAAACAAAAAGTGCTTATAATACTGCTTAAAATTAAAAGAACCAGCCATCGTTTTATTCTCATTCATTCCTCCTTAATTCTTAGCCTCCGGCGGCCAGGGACCGCCCATCTGTGATGGTTTTATAAAAATGTCCCTGGACCCCCAAAAATTTTTGTTTAACTTGCTGATCGTAACCGGCGGCGCTGTCGGCGGCTCTGACTCCTTCTTAACATTCATTACCATCAAAAAGACCAGGGCGGCGATCAGCAGCGCCAACAAAC
>JAUPLE010000616.1 GCA_030837085.1 Acidobacteriota bacterium
ATGTTAAGTTGAGCGAGGAGGATATATTGCTTAGTATGGATTAAAAAGCACCCGGCAAGCTTAAGGGAATACTTATTGAGTACAAATCGATATCAATGTGCCGCCAGGAACAGTATAAAGATGCTAATGACGATTCGTTGTTCATTTGAATGTGCTCCAGGAATAAATTGAATGTGTTAAGATAAAATCCTCCATTTAATATGTTATCATATTTCACACTCAATGTCAGATTTTATCTTAACACATTCAAATGATGGGTATATAAATCTGAAATCTGTGAAATCCGTCTAATCGTTTATTTCGTGGATACTTTTTTAACTAAACGGCGGGACAAAAGAATTGTTGTCCCGCCGTTTTTTTACTGCATTAATTTAAATTCCTACTTTTTCTCTATTGCCGCTATTTTCTCTTTGAGCTCGGCAATAATTTTTTGCTGCTCTTGAATGGCTTTCTGCTGTTCAAGGATGGCCGATTGCTGCTCCCGGAAAGCTTTTTGCTGTTCCTGGATGGTTTTTTGCTGCTCCTGGAGAACTTTGGTCAGCACAGCCGCCACGTCCATGGGACTCATCGCCTTCCGATCTTTTGTAGCTACTAATTCGGGCACATCTTCGGCAATGAAACCCAGGGACTCTTCAGTTTCATCATCTTTGTAATTAAACTTTACGGGATTGAGTCCGTTTAAGGCTTCGTTTGCTTCAGTGGTGGAAAGGTTCCTGATATTGTTTTTGAACTGCCGACTGGAGCCGTCCATCCAGGCGCCGCCGTTACAATAGGCGCCGGACCCACCCACATCCAGCATATGCGTGGGGGCCGTATTGCTAATCCCGACTTTAACGGAAGGAGTTATGGTCATCACAACAACATTATTGGCCACCATCTGGACGTTGTGGTTGGAACCGGAGCCGAGATAGACTTCGCTGGGACGCGCAGTAAATTTTCCGGTTGCGCCATCGGTCCGTTGAAAGATAACAGCCGCGTTTTCCCCGGTTTTTTCGATTTCGAATTGGGCTTCCGGCGACCAGGTGCCGATACCGACATAGCCGGTGGATTTCATGGTAATGGTGTTGGTTGGAGTGTTGGGTTCAATCCTGAAAGGGAGTTTCGAACCATTGGTGCCGTCACGGATGAAAAAGTTGGATTCGTTCCCGGAAATATCCCATTTTTGTTCGGTCCAACCGTAGGATGTGTCCTGGTGCAACCGGACAGCGGGGGAATCCCCGTACACAATATTCACATTGTAAATGGGGGTGGCGGTGCCTATGCCGATTCTACCGGCGTCATCGACATAAAGGGCGTTGGCTGGGGCCCCGGCTTCGATTTTAAAGGGGGTCGATCCCTCGGTAGTGTCTTCGACGGCAAAATAATTGCCGCCGCCGCTGGTGGAATCGTTAACAACGATACGCCAGTCGTTGGCTGGGAATCCCACGGAGGTGCTGGTGTCGTCGAAGAAAAGCCGCAAACTGTTTTCTTTTAATTTAATGGTGTCATAACCGAAACTCTCTGTTCCATCGGTAGCGCAATCATACCCGATACAGAGACTGCCGGTTATGATCACATCATCGTTGTGAACCACATCCAGTGGCCGGGCCAATCCTTCGGGGCCGCTTTTGTTGACGATAACGCCCCCCTGGACCAGGAAGTGTCCTACCTGGGTCAAAGCCGGCCGGTATGCCTGTCCCTGGTGAAGAGAATTTTCTTCATTTTCAGGGCCGCGAATTTTTTTAGCGCCCACGGGCGACACGCGCAGTTCATAGGTATACCTTCCATCGCAGGAGACGCCGCCGCAAATACCGGAAAGCTCGATATTGGGCTGGCTGCCGGCGGGAAACGCCTTACCCATAACTGTACCATCGGGCCTGGATACGGTCAAAAGGATTTGTTCGCAGTTTACTTTCGGCAGGAAGTTGATCCCGCCGGAACTCACCACCTCATCGGCCACGGGTTTCGCATCGGGCGGTTCAGTGGAAGTCGCGGATGCATAAGCTGCGCCGTTGAAACTAAATACGATTAAAAACATCAAAACACATACTGACCAGAAAATTTTTCTGTTCATTTTTTTCCTCCTTTTCATAATTTATTTAATGTTAAAGTTTCCCAGGACTTGCGGGTGGACGTAATGAAAGGGGAATAAGCAAGGATTCGCCCGGCTTGCCTGTTATAGGGCCTGCCGGGCGAATCGACATTTAGCGATCAAAACCGGCTTTTATTTTTTTTCAAGCGCGGCGATTTTCTCTTTGAGTTCGGAAATTGTTTTTTGCTGTTCTTGTAAAGCTACCTGTTGTTCCTGGATGGACTTCTGCTGTTCCTGTACCATTTTGGTCAACACAGCCGCGATATCCATGGGACTCATGCCCTTACGGTCTTTTGTGGCCACCAGTTCGGGTACATCCTCGGCGATAAAGCCCAGGCACTCTTCCGTATCATCTTCTTTATAATTGAACTTTACGGGATTGAGTCCGCTAAAAGCTTCTTTTGCTTCCGCGGCAGTAAGGTTCCTGATGTTATTTTTAAATTGACGACTGGAGCCGTCGATCCATGCACCACCGTTGCAATATGCGCCTGATCCGCCCACATCCAGCATGTGAGTGGGAGCCGTATTGCTGATCCCGACTTTAACGGTAGGGGTGATGGTCATGACGACGGTATTATTGGCCACCATCTGCACGTTGTGGTCAGTGCTGGAACCAAGGTACACTTCAGTGGGACGGGCAGTGAATTTACCGGTTGCACCGTCGGTACGTTGAAAGATAACAGCCGCATTTTCCCCGGTTTTTTCGATTTCGAATTGGGCTTCAGGCGCCCAGGTACCGATGCCGACTTTGCCGTCAGCCCTGAGGGTAAGCGTATTGGTTGGCGTACCGGGCTGAATACGGATCGGCAGCTTAGAACCGCCGGTGACATCCCGGATGAAGAAATTGGACTCGTTGCTGCCAATATCGAATACCTGAGCCGACCAACCGGATGTAGTGTCCTGGTCCAAACGAACAGTGGGTGTGTTGCCGGTAACGATATGCAAGTTCATGATGGGGGTAGCGGTTCCGATGCCAACCCTTCCCCCATCGTCGACATAAAGGGAGCTTGTGCGCGCCCCGGCTTCGATTTTAAAGGGAACTTTCGAGCCGGTGGAATCTTCGATGGCAAAATAATTACCGCCGCCGCTGGCGGAGTCGTTGACAACGATACGCCAATCATTGGCAGGAAATCCCACGGTGGAGCTGGTGTCGTCGAAGAAAATCCGCAAAGTGTTTTCCTTTAATTTAATGGTGTCGAGCACGAAGCTCTCCGTGCCATCGGTGAGACAATCGAAGCCCACGCAAATGCTGCCGGTGATAATCAAATCATCGTTGTGAACCACATCCATGGGCCGGGCCAGGTTTTCAGTATGGTTCCGGCTGACAATGGCGCCCCCCTGGACCAAAAAGTGACCGGACTGGGTCAAGGTTTCTTGAGCAACTGCGTCACCTGCTAAGGGTTCTTCAGCTCGAACTTTTTTATTACCTACAGGGATGACGCGCAGTTCATAGGTATACGAGCCGTCGCCGTTATTATCCGCGGCGATACCGGATAGGTCGAGATAAGGGGTGACCCCGGCTTCAAAGGTTTTGCTAAAAACCGAGCCGTCGGGCCTGGCAATGGTCACCAGTAACTGTCCGTAACTGACCTTTGGCTGCCAGGTAATCCCGTTCGAACCGGTCATTACTTCAGCCACGGGTTGGGAATCCGGGGTTTCGCCTTTGGCGGCGGATGGGTATATGGGGCCTGTGATCAAAATAACCGACATGAAAAACATTACAATGAGGATCGATAAGAATCTTTTACTGCTGTTCATGCTAATTTCTCCTGTTTTATTTGATATCTATTTTAATTGACTATTTAAGAACTTCAAGATATTTATTTGAGACGAAACGAGGGGGATGATTTGCCCGGCAATCCTCATAAAAGGGCTGCCGGGCAATTCGAGCCGCGGGTAAGGTATATTACTTTTTCTCCAGTTGGGCGATTTTTTCTTTAAGTTCGGATATTGTTTTTTGTTGTTCTTGAATGGATTTCTGCTGTTCCTGGAGGACTTTTGTTAAGACGGCCACTACATCCATGGGGCTCATGCCTTTTCGATCTTTCGTGGCTACCAATCCAGGAACATCCTCGGCGATGAATCCCAGGTTTTCTTCCTGGTCATCTTCCTTATAGTTGAATTTGACGGGGTTGAGTTCATCCAGGGCATTCTTAGCTTCATCGAGAGAGAGGTCCCGGATATTCTTTTTGTATTGCCGGCTGGAACCGTCGACCCATGCGCCGCCGTTGCAATATGCGCCTGAACCGCCCACATCCAACATGTGGGTGGGGGCCGTATTGCTGATACCTACTTTAACGGTGGGCGTCATGGTCATGACTACGGTATTATTGGCCACCATCTGGACGTTGTGATTAGAACCGGAACCGAGGTATACTTCGGTGGGCCTGGCGGTAAATTTACCCATGGCGCCATCAGTACGATTAAAAATAACGGCCGCATTTTCACCTGTTTTTTCGAGATGAAATTGCGCTGTTGGCGACCATGTTCCGAAACCGACCTTGCCGTCGGATTTCATGGTGATTGTATTGGTGGGAGCCCCGGGTTGAATACGGAATGGCAATTTGGAACCGCCGGTGGTGTCCCGGATGAAGAAGTTGGATTCGTTGCCGGCAATGTCCCATACCTGGGCCGTCCAGCCCGAGGATGTATCCTGGTCCAACCGGACCGAAGGTGTGTCGCCTTGCACGATATGGAGATTCAAAACCGGTACGGAAGTACCCAATCCAACCCTTCCCGTACTGCTGACATAAATGGAACTGGTGCGGGCCCCGGCTTCGATTTTAAAGGGCGTTTTGGAGTTAGTGGAATCTTCGATGGAAATATAATTGCCGCCGCCACTGGATGAATCGTTGGTAATAATACGCCAGTCGTTGGCGGGGAATCCGGCTGTGGTGCTGGTGTCATCGAAGTAGAGCCGCAAATTGTTTTCCTTCATTTTAATGGTATCGAAACCGAAGTTTTCCGTACCGTCGGTGAGACAATCAAAGCCCACGCAAAGGCTGCCGGTGATAATCACATCATCGGCGTGCACCACATCCATGGGGCGGGCCAAGTTTTCGGTATTGTTCTGGCTGACAATCGCCCCCCGCTGGACCGAAAAGTGTCCGGTCTGGGTTAAAGCTTCTTGTACAGGCGTTCCATCCGCCAGGGGTTCCTCGCCGCGAACCTTCGGACTGCCGGCGGGGATGACCCGGAGTTCATAGGTATATGATCCGTCGCTGGAATCACCCGCGGCGATACTGGATAAATCGAGATAGGGATTGATTCCCGCTTCGAAGACTTTACGAAAAACCGAACCGTCTGGCCTGGCAATGGTCACGATCAATTGGCCGTAACTTACCCGGGGCTGCCAGTTGATCCCGTTGGAACCGATGGCGATTTCCGCCACGGGTTTGGAATCCGGCGGTTCGCCTTTTGCGGCAGCCGAATAGGCGGTATCCGCAAACCATGCTGTCATAATTAAAAACAACACAACAAACATCGACAAGGTTTTTTTTCTCCTGTCCATGGTGTTACCTCCTTTTTACTTTATTTAATTAATTAATTAATTATTTACCATTTACACACTTCGCGGGAGCGCCGGACTCCAGGCCACCAGGGATTTTTTTTATTTTTTTTCAAGTTGCGCAATTTTTTCCTGGAGTTGTGCGATTGTTTTCTGTTGTTCCTGTACGACTTTGGTTAAAACGGCCACCACGTCCATGGGGCTCATGCCTTTCCGGTCTTTTGTAGCCACCAGTTCAGGAACATCTTCTGCGATGAAGCCCAGGCTTTCTTCTTTATCATCTTCCTTATAATTGAATTTGACCGGATTGAGTTCATCCAGGGCTTTCCTGGCTTCAGCGGTGGTGAGGTTCCTGATGTTTTGCTTGTATTGCCGGCTGGAGCCGTCCACCCAGGCGCCTCCGTCGCAATAGGCGCCGCTGGAGCCCACAGCCAATTTATGAGTCGTACCGGTGTTACCGATTCCCACATAACCTGTGGGTGTAACAGTCATGACGACGGTATTGTTGGCGACAATCTGGACATTGTGGTTAGATCCGGAACCGAGATAGACTTCGCTGGGTCTGGCCGTGAATTTACCCATGGCGCCGTCGGTACGATTAAAAACAACAGCGGCATTTTCACCTGTTTTTTCGATATGAAATTGCGCCGTCGGCGACCAGGTGCCGACGCCGATTTTACCGTCGGATTTGATGCAGAGCGAGCTGCTGGGGGCGCCGGGTTGAATCCGGAAGGGTATCTTAGACGAGTTGGTGACATCCCGGACAAAGAAATTGGACTCGTTGCCGACCATATCCCAGACCTGCGCCGTCCACCCTGATGAGGTATCCTGTTCTAACCTTACAGCGGGTGAATCTCCATCCACGATGTGCATTTCGACGGCGGGGGTAGAGGTTTTCAAGCCGATGCGGCCATAGTCTTCGACATAAAGGGAATTTTCTGGGGCCCCGGCTTCAATGGTAAAGGGCACATCGCTTGAGGTGGAGTCTTCGACGGCGAAATAATTTGCGCCGCCGTCGGCGGTATCGTTGATAACGATTCGCCAATCATTGGCCGGGAATGATGACGTCGAACTGGTATCATCGAAATGAATCCTGAGATTGTTTTCTTTCAGACGGATGTTTTCGTACCCCCAGGTTTCCGGCTCAGAGCAATCGGTCCCCACACACAGACTTCCCACCACATATAAATCTTCATTATAGGTGTATTCGGGTTTTGCGATTCCCTGGCCTTTGATCTCAGGCGCACTGGAAGGGATTACGATGGCGCCCCGCCGGACAAAAAAATGACCGGTCTGGGTAATTGCCGCCTGGGATTTTATCCCGGTATTTCGTTGCATATCGGCGCCCTCTTCCTCACCACGAACCTTGTTCCCGGTGTCCGGGCTTACGCGCAATTCAAAAGTGTAATGGCCGTCCATTACCTGGTTCTTAGATACTTCCGTGAGCTCCAAATATGGAGTGGCCCCGGGAGTGAAACTTTTTTGAAATTGCGTCCCGTCGGGAAGGGAAACGGTTAATGCCAACCGCCCGAAACTCACCCGGGGGATAAAATGAATGCCGCTTGAACCGATTGTTATTTCGGCCACCGGTCGATTATTGCCCTGGGTATCTTCCACGGCAGAAACCTCTCCAACCATTAAAATTACAGAAATGAATATTAACGAAATTACACATACCGATAATGATTTGTTTTGCCCATGCATAATATTTTCCTCCTTGGATTGTTTATATTATACAAAAATTCTTAGATTTTTCAAGCGCTGCCACGTTTTTTTTTATTTTTTTATCTCCCCTTTGAGATATGCTTCATAGGTTTTTTTAATACCATCGGCCAGGGAATAGCGGTGTTTCCATCCCAGCGCCCTTAACCGGGACACATCCAGCAGCTTTCGCGGGGCGCCGTCGGGTTTGCTGGTGTCCCACCTCAATTCGCCTTCAAAGCCCACCACTTGCCGGATAGATTCAGCCAGTTCTTTGATGGTGATGTCTTCACCGGTGCCGATATTGATGATTTCACCGATTTCTTTATATCCATAATTTTCCACCAGGAAAACCACGGCATCGGCAAGATCATCGACATATAAAAACTCCCGCCGGGGCGACCCGGTGCCCCAGAGTTCTACGAAAGAGTTTTTATTGATCCTGGCTTCATGGAATTTCCGGATCAGCGCAGGCAACACATGGGAAGTTTGTAGGTTATAATTATCGTTGGGCCCATAAAGATTGGTGGGCATTACGGAGATAAAATCGGTCCCGTATTGTTCATTGTAATAGCGGCACATTTTCAAACCGGCGATCTTGGCAATGGCATAGGCTTCATTGGTGGGTTCCAGGGGCGATGCCAGGAGGTGTTCTTCTTTCATGGGTTGGGGGGCCAGCCTGGGGTAGATACAGGAACTACCCAGGAACAGCAGCTTTTTTACGCCGTATTTGTAAGCGGCATGGATGATATTGGTCTGGATGGATAGGTTACTGTAGATAAATTCGGCGGGGTAGGTTTTATTGGCCCAGATTCCGCCCACTTTGGCAGCCGCCAGGAATACACACCCCGGTCTCTCTTTTTCAAAAAAATGCTCTACTTCCTGCTGCCGCTGGAGATCGAAATCACCGACATCACTGTATATAAGATTGGAATATTGTTTTTCTTCGAGTTTTCGCTTAATTGCCGAGCCAACCAGTCCTTTATAACCGGCGATATAGATTTTATCATTTTTTTTCATGCCGCTGCCTCACTGTTAAGATGGAATTCTACCACGAACTACCGTTAAATACAATATTTGCCTTTGACGATCTGAACGCAGTAAGGCGCGCGCCCTTTTAGGATTTGAGGCAATGCCCCCTATGAAGGAAAAACGAAAAGCCGTCAACAAGGGCGCAGCAGCATGCTGCCCCCAAAATTTTTTATCTGGGTACGGTTGAACCGTTGATGGCAATGTTATAGATCATATCGCTGACATCGATTTTTTCAGCGACAATCCGCTTTCCAATGTCCCGCCATTTTTCTCTTTGATAACCGGATAAGATGGAAATCGCTTTTTCTATGGCTTGATCCTGCTGTTTGTGCGTAAAATTGTAGATGATCCCGTATTCCCTTTCCTCTTCATCGGTATACCCTCTGCCTACGGGATCGATATAGACGCCTGGAACGCCCATTACGGCGCCCTCTGAAACCATGGTGGCGCTTTCCCCGAAAATTAAAGCGGCATGCGCCATCAGGCTGTGGATATCGGTCACCTCTAATTTTAATTTGTATTTTTCCAATTCCGGGGGCAGTCCGGCTTCGCTTGTAATGAATACCTTCCCGAACTTTTCCAATTCCCGGATGGCCCGGATTTTGTTCCCTGGGGTTAAGCCGGACCGCCCGATGTCATGGGCGGAACCCCAACCGACAAACCGTACCAACGTATATAGCTCGTCGGACTTGACGCCGACTTTTTCCAGTATTGATGGATCGGATTTGAAATAGTTGGGATGTAGGTAAGCCAGTTCATGATAACCGTTATACCTAACATGATTCCAACGTATTTTTTTGCGGTAACATTGGGGCACATAAATGCATTCTGCAAAAGGATAAGCGATGAAATTTGAAATAGTAGCCGTCTCGGTGTCGTAAAAAATATAAGTGGGGATACGCTGGAGTTTCCCTAACAAGCTGATATAAGTGCCGGCCACGGCCATCATCACATCGGGTTTAAATTCCCGGATCAGTTTGAAGAGTCGCCACTGCCGGTAAATCAATTCCATACCGAGATGAATAACGCCTTTCCTGGCTCGGCCGAAAATTTTGACCGGGATATCATAGTTGTGAGCCAGTTCCACCAGTATGTCTTTATCGCGGCCGGTTATCAATACCTCATGCCCCTGGCTTTTCAACCGTGGGATGACGTTCCGGAAGAAATGAAGATGGGCCGGGTGCTGTAAATCGATCAAGAAATTCATTGGAATATTATCCTATATACTTTCATGTTCAAGGGCTTAAAAGTCAGAGAAAGATTTTGAAATATGGTCATCTTTTTCATCCTTGGCTTCATTTTTGAGTTCTTGTTTTCGTAAGCGGTACTGGATTTCTTCCAGTAATTTCCGGTTTACTCCCAGGAGGTCGGCGAGAAAAGCCACCAATACCATTTGAAAGCTGATGCCGATCAAGACACCGGCCAGGATTACGGATTGGACATGACCGGTTCCACTGCCGGTTAGCCAGAGGTAGAGGTATCGAAGCGCGAATACGGCCCCTGCAAAGAAAAAGATTAATCCGAGGCTCAAAAAGAAACGAAAGGGCCGATAAACGACCACCATGCGTAGGATAGCGATCACGGACCGCAGGATATATGAAAAAGTACTTTTGAATAAGCGTGAAGGCCGTTTACTGGCGTTTTCGTTTACCCGGATGGGGATAGAGACTACCACCATGTTTTTTTGTCCGGCCTGGATAATGGTTTCATGGGTATAGGTAAACGCGTTGAACACATTGAGTTTCAAAGCAGAATTGCGGCCGATGGCGCGGAAACCGCTGGGCGCGTCCAGGACAGTGGTCCGGCTGGCTTTTCTTACCAGCCAACTGCCTATTTTTTGGAGTATTTTCTTAACCGGGGAAAAGTGTTTGATCCGGGAAATGGGCCGGGTTCCGATTACCATATCGGCTTTGCCGTCCAGGATGGGTTGGATCAATAAGGGGATATCGTCGGCGTTATATTGGTTGTCGGCGTCGGTATTGACGATGACATCGGCGCCCAATTTTAAAGAGGCGTTTAGGCCAGCCATAAAAGACCTGGCTAATCCCTGGTTCTTTTTGAAACTGATGATATGGTTAACGCCGTTCTCTTCGGCGACTTTTACGGTTCGGTCGGTGCTGCCGTCATCGATAATAAGAACTTCGATCTCATCGATGCGGTCTAATTTCTTAGGAAGCGCTTTCAGCGTCTCCGGCAGACTCTCTTCTTCATTATAACAACAAATTTGAATAACCAGTTTCATGGGTTTCTCATTTTTGGAAATATTTCACTCCGACAAATTCTTCTTTTAGCCTGTCTACCGAATCAAAATAAGCCACATGGGAACCATGGAATTCCTTTAACCAGGGATACTCTTGTCCATACCTGTAAATGGAAATGTCTTTAAACGATACGGCTCCGTCAAAAGGCCCCTTCTTTACTTTATTCCGTCCCAATAAGTACAACACGGGAGATGCCGTAACCTCCCGCGGAGAAAACAGGATACTGACTTTCCTGTAACTGCCTTCCACTACAGTATCCAATTCATGCGGATTTGAAGCGGGGGACAACATAACCACGGCCTTTGCCCCACCGGTTACTTTATAATGGAAAATGATCTCATAGAGTTTTCCTTTATTAAAAACTCCCGGCAAAGGAATGGAAATCTTTGCACTGCCGTACGTTAACTCTTTCTCAACTCCCTGGAAACATTGATAAATGATTTCTTTTTCGTCCTCCTGCTTGCCTTCCGCCCCCTTCCTGGCCACAGCCAGCTTGAAAAGGGAATTCTCAATGTCAAGGAACGACCGGTCTAACTCAACCAGGTCTTCTATCCCGCTATCCGCCGTGGTAAATGCAAAATAATAACCGCCGGTATAAAGTATATTAAACCGCTTAAACCGGAATACCAGGAAAGAGGTAATATCTTGGCCATTTAGGGTTATGTGAATGTTTCCCGCGTTCATATCCTTCATATCACTGATTTGCCCGTCGATGTCGAAACGGTTTATAATGTAATAATTTCCCTTTTCATTGTAGGCGAAACTCTTTTGAAACAATGGACTGCTTTTCCCCGAAACTACCAGGTTGACGGCCGACGGTTCCTTGCTTATTTCCCCTGCAATAGCGACCGTCTGATCTAATTTAAAGGAATTCCAATTCATGAATTTAAATGCCAATACTACTGCGATGAGGATAATGAACCCCTTGCCGACCTCTTTCATTAATTTCACCAGGAATTGTTTTCGTTCACCGCTTATTTTATACTTCATCATTATTACTTCCTTACTAATAGGGGAAAGTTTTTAAACATTACATTATTTCATATCAAGGTTTTTTTTGCAAATAATACCCGGAAATTTTTACCATTCGGATTCGGAATAAAAATGAGACGACACCTCACCCGTGATCTGTTTTACCCGCTCAATGTCACCAGGCAGCATATGCTTTTTCCAACCGGCGATGTTCTCTTTACTGTCTCTCTTTAAAAAAGTGGCCTGCCCGTCCGGTCTTTCTTTGGGGTTGGAACCGGCGGAATACTCCCGGATATGCTGTTCAATGGCAGAGGTAAATGTTAATCCCAGGGCTTC
>JAUPLE010000617.1 GCA_030837085.1 Acidobacteriota bacterium
ATCAGGATTCAGGGGTCAGGGATCAGTGATCAAAATTCCGTAGGGGCGGACCCCCGTGTCCGCCCGGCTTTCGTTTTGAATTTTTATCATTTGAATTTTGAATTTGTTTGTAATTTGTGGTTTGTAATTTGGGATTTCCCTGCGGTCCAGGCTTTTTTGGTTCCGGCTCGACCGGGCTATCCATTGTGAACCCCCTGGGACAGGCGACGCCTAAAAAATCACTCCCACCTTGATGCCAACAAATTGGTCTGGCGTCAAATCCTTTTCGGCGAAGCCGTTCTCAATAAAGTCCGTAGGACACACCTTCCATTTATAATTTTTTATTTTTCATTTATCGTTTTTCATTCATATCTCAGTATTCTCTGCGTCCACTGCGGTGATCTTTTCTTTTTTTATGCCTTTCATACGGCTTCCCGATCCCATTTCTACCGGTGGGAAAGGGGTCGTCATGTGGTAGGAAAGGGGTCGGCAACCGGTAGGAAAGGGTTCGGAAAGTGGTAGGAACGGTATAGGAAAGTGGTGGGAAAGGGGTCAGAAATAGGTAGGAAAGGGGTGGGAAAGCGGTGGAAATGGTATCAAGCAGCGTTAGAATGGTATCCCGGAACAGAAAAACCACATAGAGAAAGGAATTATTCCTTTTTTACTCATATACAGGAAGCCTTGAAAAGAGCAAAAGATGAGAGCACGGCTTCAAAATTGACCGGATTAAGTCGAAAAGATTTTGCCAACCGGCGCAGGAAATATCAATAGTAGACTTCCAAAAATTTTTTTTTTATATTAAAATAAACATCCAAATAAAAAATAGGAGGTACGAAAATGCTTGTTTTAGTGATAGGATTCATATTAGGAGCAATTGTCGTGGGAGCAGTGTATTCCCGCATGGCCGGCGCGTCTGCTACCCCGGACTCCCGGAAGATGGGCAAATTGATTGTTAGTGTCCTGGTTGTCATCGTTGTTGTCAGCCTGCTGTCCCAGATGTTCGTCATCATCGAAGCCGGCACCGTGGGCGTGGTTAAGCGGTTGGGGGCGGTGACAGACGAACTGCAACCGGGGTTGCATTTGATTGCCCCGCTCATCGACCATGTGGTGGTGCTGCCAACCTTAAAAATGACCTATGAAGCCACCGATGTTCCCGAAAAAAGCAAAGCCGATTACCCGGACGTGATTATTTCGGCTTTAACGTCCGATGGTCAACAGATTCGCGTGGGCATAACGGCGCGCTTTATGATCCAACCGGGTAAAGCCGCGTGGGTCCTGCAAAACCTGGGTGAAGAACGGGAATATGTTGAAAAAGTGGTAAAAACGGAAATCCGGGGCTCAGGCCGCCGCGTCCCTACCAAATTTGCCGCCTACGATCTTTATACCAAAAAAAGCTATGAAGCCCAACAAGTCCTTTATGATGAAATTGCCCCCAAATTCCAACAAAACGGCCTGATCCTGGATGAACTGGTCCTGCGTAATATCACGTTTACTTCGGAATACGCCAGGACCCTTGAAGAAAAGCAAATCGCCCTGGAAAATATAAATACGGAAAAGAACAAACTGGAGCAGGAAAAGATTCGCAAAGAACAGAAAATCGTCGCCGCGGAAGGGGACGCCAAAAGTATCGAAATCCGCCAGGCTGCCTTGACCAAGAACCCCACCATTATCCAGTGGGAATTCATCCAGAAATTATCGCCCAACATCCAGTGGGGTATATTACCGCAAAATATCATCCCTGTTGTAAACTTCCAGAATCTAATGGATAAGCCCCAAAAATAGTGCCGGGCGTTTTTACTCGACATATGGACTTTTTTAGCGACCGGGATAATAGGATACGTTTAAAATGAAAAAGACAACAATTATTTTTCTTTTGTTAGTGAACTTTTGCCTGGGTGGGATATCGCTTTCGCTTAATGCCGGTACGGGTAAAAATGAAAAAGATAAGGTCTATTTACCCCCGGTAGACCTCAATCCCGAGACCTATCAATTGCTTAAGAACCGTCAGTGGGAGCCTGCTATCGAGAAACTCAGGGAAGCCTATGAACTTTTTAATTCCGATCCCAATCTCAAATATTACCTGGCTTTCTGCTATGAACAATTGGCAAATACCGCTCTCACCGAGAAACGCTACCAGGATGCCATCAACCAATTGGAGAGCGCAGTCCAGTACGTCGATGACCAACCCCGCTTCTATGTGGAACTAGGCGTATGTTTTTTCTCGCTTTCCCGGTATTCGGAAGCCGAGCAGGCATTCTCACGGGTATTGGAATTTGAGTCCGACCATTTCCTGGCCAATAAAATGCTGGGGGAAATTTACTACCTTACCAACAATATGGAAGAGGCCAGGGAACATTGGGAAGCTGCGCTGAAAGCAGAACCCAATGATGATTATACAAAGAAAAGACTTGCCGGGTTGAAAAAATATAACCGGGTGGCAGAAAATTTAGAAACGGAAACCGATATGCAATTTTCCGTTAGTTTCAACGGAACGCAGAAACCGGAATTGAGAGAGTTGGTATTGAAAATGTTAGGAGAAATTTACCAACAGGTTGGTCGGGAGTTGAATTTGTATCCGAACCGGCAGATCCCGGTGATACTCTTGACCAACCAGGCATTTTTCGACATTACCGGTTCGCCCCAATGGGCGGGAGGTGTGTATGAAGGGCATATCAAAGTACCGGTAGATAAGTACCAGCCCGGGTTATTAAAAATAGTCCTGGCGCATGAATACGTTCATGCGGTTATTTTCGACAGGCTCTCTTTCCGCTGTCCCTGGTGGCTTAATGAAGGGCTGGCGCAATATATGTCCGGTGACCAGTCGGGGAATAAGCTCAGGTTAGAATTGGCAGCCAAATTCATCAAAGAATCCAATGTTCCTCCCCTGGAGAAGTTGCCTGGGAATTCAATTAAAAGCAACGATAGTAAGAATGCCCAGGTGGCTTATGGCCTGGCGTTGTCTGCTGTTCAATACTTTGTAGATCGGTTTGGAATGCCTGCTGTGCAGATTGTCATTGATTCAATGGCAGAGGGAAAAAGTTTTGCTTCTGCTATCAGGAACTACACCGGATTCTCTTTCGTTGAGTTCCAGCAAAATTGGAAAGAGGGTTACTCCCGATAGTTCCATTTTTACTAATACCTCAAAAAACAAAGAGGATTGGGACGCCGCCCCATTTTTGAAAACTCGTTACTCGAAATTCTTTTGAACCACAACACCCCATTCCCGGAGTTTTCGTTTTAATGTAGAAAGCCCCAATCCCAACAACCGGGCGGTTTCCGCCTTATTATATTTACAATATTTAAGAGTATCGAGAACATATTCCCGGATATAATCATCAAGCGGCTTTATCTCTCTTTTTTTCGGTTCATTCGCGAGAGGGTTAATACCGGTTTGTTCCCGGTACTCTTCTCCCATTGGCTCAATATCCTGCATCTCCGTATAAATGAGTTTTTTCTCAATATAATTTCTCAATTCCCTGACATTCCCTTTCCATGGATATTTCTTTAAAGCCTCCAGCGAAAACCCGGGGGCAGATAATTTTTTCCCCATTTTCAAAGACAGTTCATTCCAGAGATACTCTGCCAGCAGGGGAATATCATCTTTTCTTTCGCGCAGTGGTGGAACATAAATAGTAAACACGGCAAGTCTAAAATAGAGATCTTCTCTAAATTGTTTAGCAGCCACTTCCGCTTTCAGGTTTTTATTGGTAGAAGCAATGATTTGAACATCGACCTGGATCTCCTTGGTTCCCCCCAATTTGATAAAAGTACCCTCTTCCAGGACCCGGAGGAGTTTTGCCTGGAACTCCAGGGGCATTTCCCCAATTTCATCCATGTGCAGGATACCAAAGTTGGCTATCTCGAAGAACCCGGGCTTTTCTTTGTAGGCGCCGGTAAATGCCCCTTTTTCATAGCCAAAGAATTCTGATTCGAAGAGGTTCTCGGGAATAGACGCGCAATTGACGCTGATAAACTGTTTATCATTGCGATTGCCCTCAATATGGATATTCCTGGCCACCAATTCCTTACCGGTCCCGGTTTCGCCTTCGATTAAAACCGAACCCTGCGCCTGGGCAATCAAACGAATCATTTTCTTTATTTTTTCCATCTCAGGACTGTTGCCAATTATCTGGTAAGTGGGTTTGTAATAGTATTCCACGGCATCCTGGGAAAAATCCAGTTGAAACATCCGGTTGGCATTTTCAATACGTTTTAATATTTGTTCCAGTGGAAAGGGTTTCTCTACGAAGTCAAATGCGCCTTTTCGTACATATTCGTTTATTCTTTTATCCGAGCCATAGGCGGTCATCAGGATCATTTTGGTTTTTAATTTATTTTCGATTATATATTCCAGTACGGTGGTGCCTTCGCCGTCAGGAAGCTTATTGTCCACCAGGGCCACATTAATGGAGCGCAGTTCCAGGATTTTTAACGCCTCGCTGCATCTTCTCGCGCTGTATACTTTATATCCCTTTGATTCAAGATAATCCTTGATAAGAAGAGATAATAACTCTTCGTCTTCCAACAGCAGCAATGGCGGCAATTCTTTTGTTGTACTGTTATTCATGGGAAGCTGTCCAGGAAGTTTTTTGAGTATGATTGGGGATATATAAGATGAATTTGGTCCCGGTTCCAGCTTCCGGTTTCACCACTTTCATCGTACCCCCCATACGTGTCATTAATCTCAAAGATATACCCAACCCAGTACCTTTTGATGGGTCCCTGGAGAAGAATACCGGCGAAAATATCTTCTCAAGAGATCCTTCGGGTATGAGTACTCCATCGGTCTGGTATATAAGTTTTACGTAATATTCATCGATATCTTGTACATAGAACTCCACGTTGTTTCCAGGGATTAAAACGCTCAACGTATTACTGAAGAGGTTAGCAAGGATTTTGTGGAAAGCCCCTTTATCAACTAAAACCTGGGTGTCTTCCGGGATCGAACGTTTACAGGCAATTCCTTTTTCCCTGAGAAGGCCTTCATATTGAAGCATCCCCCGGTCGATTAATTGCTTCAAGTTCGTTGGATTTATATCTAATGATTCATTTTCATTGGAAAATTCTCTCATTCTTCTTAAACATTCGGTTAAGCGGCTGATTTCCTGGATGGTACGTTCTAAATAATCCTTAATCTTGTCCTCGGACCAATTGGAAAAATTAAGAAGCAGAACCTGGAGACCGGTATTGATCCCGGCCAAAGGGTTCCCAACTTCATGGACTATTTCCGCGATCAACTCGTATAGCCCCTTGTAATACTGATTTTCTTGCTTAGAAAGAAAATGCGTGACGCCGGAGGTGACTTCCTCCAAAAGAACAATGACATTTTCATCGCTGACCTGGCAGATGGTATAGTTGATAAGAAATTCCTTATCCTTTACTGTAATGGTCAGGTCCTGGATGAGATTATTCTCCTTTTGGGAAGCAATATTGGCATCGATATGTTTGTAAATGTTAGTGAGGATTTCATTTTCTTTATAGTGGGGAACCAGGGAATGATAGTGTTTATTAACCAGGATAACCGATCTTTTCTTGTTGTTGAGGATAATAATGCCGATGGGTATTTTATCCAAGATGCATTGTATGGGTATTTTCTCCCGTTGTAAAAGCTCTTCTATTACCGATAATCCTGCAGGCTCGCTGCCATCGCAGCCTGGAATATTCTTATCTTTTAAATCCATAAGCGTCACTATACCAAAAAAAAAAAAAAAAATCAAATTTAGTAAAAACTGGTAACCCTCCATTTTTTCCAGCGTCGCGCCTAACTGCGCCTTCTAAATCTTTGTACTTTGTAAACCAGGGGGCTTTTTTAAAGCACTAATAGGCCCCCGCGCCGCGGGGCTGGACCCTCCAAAAATTTTTGGTCTTTGAAAACCCAGGTGTTTGGGAGACAAAACCATTTCTATATATCATCCACTGATGTCACAACGTCAAAATTTACTTTTAGTGTTTCAAAATGTTTGCGACCGCATTTGATTTTGTACGTTTCTGTGTTTCTGAACTGAGCGATATTCTTTGTACCTTTTGTTTCCCTGACCATATAAATGGTTTGATCCCCATGTTTCACAATCGCCCAATCCGGGTTATATTTCCCGATGGGTGTTTCGATGGTAAACCAGTGCGGCAGTTTGACAAACAGCTTGATATCTTCACGCTTATCCAGTTCCTCGGCAAATTTTCTCTCGATTTCGCTGTCGAAAACAACGGCGTCATAGACGCTGTTCCTAACTTCCAACCGGTTATGGAGATAACTGAGGATTTCCTCGTTCTCGAAAAGGAGCATGCTCCATTCTTCAGCGGCGCTTTTTTCGTATTTGATGCCATCGATTATCAATTCATGGAGTTCTTTTTTGATGATCCCGGAAACGGCATCCATGAACTTCTGGGGATTGAGTATAAATTCTCCCAGTCGTTTGCTATCTATTAAAATCATGGCCAGGGTTTTTCGCGTCAACTCCGTTTCTTTTTGCAAATAGCCGATTATATCCGGCAGCGGGCCTTCATAAAGTAAATCCTCTTCGCGCCCCCGAATATGTTCGGTGGTGATTCCTTTATGCCCGATATTCAACCTATCTTCACGGATTGTCGCTTTTATTGGTTCTATTTTGGGCATTTGCCCGATTGCTTTAACGGCATTATTAATTATATCTTTGGTTGAGTATTCGACTTCATAGAAGGTTTTATACTTGATCCGATTCCATAGTTCTTTAAATTCTGCATCATCGAATACCTGTTTATTAAGGATAAGTCGCCTGGGTAATTCGTCCTTCTTGATATGATGTTCGATGCGGTAGGTATCGATGACCTCAATTATATCGGATTCCAGTTCCTTGATGTCTTCGGGCAGGTCCAGGGTGAATCCGTGTTTCCCTGGGTAAAATCCAGGTTTGATCTTCCCGGCTTCATCGATGAATCCTTTTTTAACCAGGTGGTCCCAGATGTTTTCGGATTTTTCTGGTCCGATGGGAACTTCTTTATTATCCAGGAACTGGGTAATTCTTGAGAAACCGATGCGGGGAATCTTTCCAAAGGTGACGCCGCAGTCTTCCTCGTATTCATCCTGGAGTTTCCTGGCGAATTCATCATAATGTTCGTTGGCGACAATTAAGAGTTTATTGATATTCTCGTCGAATACCCGGTATCCTTCCTGGTTGACGGGAAGGCGAAGGCCGCGCCCGATTTCCTGGCGCTTCTTCATTAGCGAACGTGTTTCATTTAATGTACAGATTTGAAAAACATTGGGGTTGTCCCATCCTTCTCTTAAGGCGGAATGGGAGAATATGAATTTCAAGGGTTCATCGAGGGAGAGTAGTTGCTCTTTATTGCGCATTATCTTGGCGTAGGTATCGTCATCGGCAAGGGTCGTCCCGTTAGTGTCTTTGAGGATTCCTTTTTTGTCTTCCGAGAAATAGCCGTCATGGACTTTCTCTACCGGTAACCTGTCAAGCATGACGTATTTGGGCTGATTTATCGATTCGGTATAATGTTTTTCAAAGATCCGGGCGAACTTTCCTTTTTGGGGTTTGCCTTCTTCGTCGTAATAACGGTAATTGGCCACGCGATCGATAAAGAAGAGGGAAAGGACTTTGATGCCTTTGTTTTTGAGTTGGATTTCTTTGTCCAGGTGGCGCTGGATGGTTTGTTTGATCTGGAGTTCCATCAGGTCTTCTTTGACTCCGCCCATTTCCTGGTCGAGGTACAGCCGTTTGCCGCTGGAAAAGTCGATATATTCATTACCGGGCTCGGCGCTGATTTCCGTTATTTCATAATTGGTCCGGTAGAGTTCCAGTTCCTGGGAAAGCTCGAACAGATCGGTGGATTGTTTAATCCAGAATTCCTTATCTTTTATTCCGGATGGGGTTTTACTATGAATACGGATTTTTGCCCGGAGTCCTTTTTTATTATCGGTTTGCAGCAGTTTCACATATGCTTCGTTGTGTGAGCCATCGGAGGTTACGGAGGAGACGATGATCTGTTTGACGAGTTTTAAACCGTAAGCGCGGATGGGGTCCAGTTTGTATACCTGGTTATAGAGATTGCGATGTGTCGCCGAATAGCGGAATATGCACAAGGGATTAAGGGCTTTGATGGCTTCCCGGGCTTTGGGGGTATTATCGACGCTCTGGGGTTCATCGATGATCACGATGGGGTTTGTGGCCTGGACAAAATCAATGGGTTTCCTGCCGGATAGTCTATCGTTTTCTTTAAATATGACATTGCTTTTTTTATCGCCCTGGCTTTCGGAAAAATCTTTTCGGAATGCATCGATGTTAATAATCATGATCTGGATATGGTTGCTGGCGGCAAATTGGCGCAGCCGGTTGGCTTTTTTGGAGTCATATACGAAATGTTCGAATTCGATGTTATTATATAATGCTTTAAAGTGGTCTTTAGTGATTTCGATGTTTTTGTTTGCCCCTTCGCGGATGGCGACGCTGGGCACGACGATGATGTATTTTTTAAAGCCGTATTTTCCGGACAATTCAAAAATGGTTCTTAGGAAGCAGTAGGTTTTTCCAGTCCCGGTTTCCATCTCTACGGTGAAATTAAGTTCATTTTGTTTGAATTCATCCGGGCTTATGCGGTCGAGTTCGTTCCGGTCCTGGATTTTATGGAGATTGGCCAATAGGGTGTCATGGTTTAAAATCAAGCGGTTCCCAAATCCCAACTCTGTTTGTTCTTGACTATACAATCCCTTATAATGGCCGATGATGGTAAAATCGCCTTTGTCTATGGGCTGACCGTCGAATAGATCGACAATGGCCTTTACGGCATTTAGTTGATATTCCTGTGAACTATCGAATTGAAGCTTCATGGATCGACTCTTTCAAAAAAACCCTGTTTCCAGAGATATCCCATTTGATCGCCTTCCGCTGTAAGTGTTTTTAATCGATTATCGGCGACGGCGCGTTTGACCTGGGTATAACCGTCTTGCTTGATAAGCCAGTATACTTCATCAAGATTAACGGCGTTCAAAAAATCCGGGGAATGGGTTGAAACAAATACTTGTTTTCCTCGAAGCGAATATGCCCGGAATTCTTCGGCCAGTTCCCACAGCAGCTTATGGTAAAGTTGGTTTTCGGGTTCTTCTACGCACAGGAGCGGGTGTGGTTTGGGGTCATATAATAGAACAAGGTAGGCGAACATTTTTATGGTTCCGTCGGAAACGTGCCTGGCCAGGAATGGGGCTTCAAAAGCGCCATCCGTAAATCTCAACAGCACCCGTCCTTCTTCTGTGGTTTTGGCTTCAACTTTCGCTAAGCCGGGAACTCGTTTGGCTAAACGTTCAAGGATTTGGGCGAATATATCTGGGTGTTTTTGTGAAAGGTATTCCGTTACCAGGGAAAGGTTTTCGCCCTCCCTGGAGAGGTGAGATCGGAAGAGC
>JAUPLE010000618.1 GCA_030837085.1 Acidobacteriota bacterium
AAATAATGGCAGCTTTTTTCCCTAAATTCAAACTTTTAATTCCACATCATCTTTATTTTTACCTCAATTTGAGGGTATTTTAAAAACATCGATTCGGGAGCTTTTATTATCATGGATTACAGCGCCATTCAGAATCCTTCCGGGGTGACACAGAAATCGTTCGGCGTCGTTGAGATTTCTTTCGCAGTGTCCCAGAAATCATTCGGGGTCGTTCAAATTTTTTTCGCGGTGACAAAAAAAGAGTATGATGCCTCTCAGAATCCTTTCGGGGGGTTCCGGGAATCAGTCGGCGTCATTCAATATTTTTTCGGGATGGTCTAAAAATCGTTCGGGGACATCCAAAATCCTTTCGGGTGCGACCGGGAATCGTTCGGCGACATAAAAATATTTTTGGGGGGCGCTCCATTTTCTTTCGGGGGCTCTTAAAATTTTTGTGCTGAAGCCCAAAAATCGATGGGCGAGGCTAAAAATTTCTTCGGGGGCGCACAGGAACCATTCGGCTTCGCCCAGTTTTTTTTCGGGGTCGCCCCAATTTCATTCGGGGTCGCTCAAAATTTTTCCCCGGTCGCTCAAAATTCTTTCGCGGTGGTCCGGATATCATTCGCGGCCTCCCGGAATTTATTCGGGACGATCCGGGAATCAATTTTGGCGTCCCGGACATTTGTCGGGGGGGCTGGGAAACTTTATGGAGTGATGATCGATGAATGATGAATGATGAAAATATCCTTTCGCGGTATATTTTTTCTTTTTTTTGTCTTAACAGAGATTCTCCAGCAGGTAATTGCCGATGTTTCGCTTTTCAGCGTCAAACCCGATACCCATAAGGACAATCTGTTTCCCACTGTTCAAGTACTTCTCATAATACTTCATCGCTTTAATCTGCGCCAACGCTTCCAACTCGCTGCCCATCTTGAATTCAAGTATGTAAATTTTATCTCCCGTCTCCATCACGACATCGATGCGCCCGGTATTGGTCGGCTGTTCAGTCCTGACAGCAACGCCACTTAAGCTTAATACCAAATAAATTATCGATTGGTAATAGGCTTCTCTCTCACCGATGAAAATATGATAAGGAATAGACGCAAACAAGGATTTGAATCCCTGTATAAACCGGTCCATGTCGCCGCCTTCAACCGCATTTCCCATATCCTTCAATAACCGCATATGGGAACTTATTTTCTTTTGCGTATACATTCCCAGGAGATGAGTCAAAAAGGAATTCCTTACCTCATGGTTGGGATAAGATAACTCGTAGGTCGTTTCCTCATTTTCAATGGTGATTTTCTTAACCGTTAGATAACCGGTTTGAAAGAGAAGGGCCGTGATTTCCATGTTTTCGATGTCGTAACTTTCAAAGACGAAACTATTCACCGGCAGGTTTTCAAATTCCATAATATCGGCTTGTTGACTTTTAATCAACCGGATTAAAAAGGTGGGCGTCCCGGTAGAGAACCAAAAATTTCCAAAATTCTTCTCTGTAAAAAAGTTTAATATGGAAAAGGGATTATAGACAAAATTTTTACCATCCCAAGAGTACCCATTATACCACTTACGAATTTTTTCAAGCAATTGGTTCTCGGTGTTTCCGGTTTCAGCGGCCATTTCCCTTAGATGAGGTTCAAAAGAGTACCGCAATTCCGATTCCGTATATCCGAGGAGCGCGGCGAATTGTTCGGATAGGGTAATGTCGCGTAAATTATTGAGGTCAGAGAATACCGATACTTTCGAAAACTTTGAAACCCCTGTAATGAAAACGAAACGAAGGAATGCATCCGAAGCTTTAATAACGCCATAGAAATTTTTTAAAACATCCCGGATTTGGTTTGCTTTTTCGATTTCTTCCGCCTCGATAAATTCGATCATGGGCTTGTCGTATTCATCGATCAATATCACCACTTTTTGCTTCTGAGACATTTTCTCCAACAGTTGCCCGAATTTTTCTTTAAAAAAGAGATCGTGATCCAATCGAATATTAAAGTCCGACGCGATTTTTTCAACCCGGGTGTCCAGCGCTTTCTCCAGGATTTCAGGGGTTTTGAAACTAATTTTGGATAAATCCAGGTGGATTACCGGGTATTGGGTCCATTCGATTTTGTCATATATCCAGAGGCCTTTAAAAAGTTCTTTATTACCTGAGAAGATTTCAGCCAGGGTAGAGATAAGCAGTGATTTCCCAAAACGGCGCGGCCGGGACAGGAAATAATACTGACCGCCTTCCGCAAAAAGGTTATAAATATCCCTGGTTTTGTCTATATATAAATAGTCTCCATCAATTAATTTGCTAAACGTCTGGACACCAATAGGTAAATTTTTCATGTTAAGAGAATTATAGCATTGCAGCCGGGTTTTATCAACCCTTACCCCTGGAGTTGGAAACAACGGCGACAGTATTTCTCTTTTACTTCTTCCTGCTGATCCGGAAGCAATTCCCCAAAATCCGGCGGCAAATAAAAACAGTATGTTTTAGGGGCCAGCCAAATTTTTCCCCTTTTCCCATTGACTTCTCCATATTTTTTCCCTATAATGTATAAGGCTAAATGGCCCTGGAAATTAAGCTTTCTGGAGTGAAACGTGCCGACAATCTGTATGTTTTTTGGTATCATTATAAGGATGTATTGTGGGAAAGCAGAGCATAATCCCCCACATTTTCATGTATATTACAATGAATTCAAGGCTATCGTTGATATTCATAAATCGGAAATCATCGAAGGGAACTTACCCCCAAAG
>JAUPLE010000619.1 GCA_030837085.1 Acidobacteriota bacterium
AAGAGGTTTATTTAAAAAAAACCTTGGTGTCTTGGTGCCTTGGTGGCAAGAATCCAGGTGGAATCAATAGTATATGGTTACTTCAAATGAACCGGAATTGTCACTGAAATCAAAGTCATTAATGCCCAGGAACAGGTTTCCTTTTTGCGCTATTTGAAACGGCGCTTTATCGGCCCCAACATAAAAGGGCTCTGACCGCGAACTGGTTCCTACCCTGGCAATTATAGCCCCCGTAGGCTGATTGGAGAGCGGTTTCCCGGCGTTCACGTTAAGCGGCATCTGCCCATCCTGGAAGACCTGGGTGCTCTTATCGATATATATGCAACCAGCGGAAGAAAAAAGGACTTCCTGGCCGATACGCACGGTAACACCTGTATCCAGCCACCGGGTCGCGGCATTTAACGTGACCTTATGGACCCTCTTGCCGCGCCTTAATTTTTTGTAAATGGCTTCCATTTCAAATGAAGACTCAATCCCCTGTTCCCGCGGCTCATTAAATTCGATCTTCCATACTTCCGACGCGGGGAAACGCTCGGTTCGATACATCTTCCCAAATTTGTATACATTGAAATATATCGTGCCGAATTTATAGGCTTCCATTTTGCCTTCGTATTCCTGCCGATTCACGGTGATAAGCTTGTCGGCCCTTATTGCCAATGATGATAAAAAGAAAACCAGGATAATAAATAGCGATATTTTCTTCTTCATTGTATTTTTTACTAATACCTCAATAAAGCCTGCAAAAAACAAAGATTTGAGACCCTGTCTTCAAAGAAGGAAAACCCTGGGCCGTGCAAAGCGGGTTGGGGCGCCGCCCCATTTGGTTAAGTGTTAAGCGACGTAAGAACCTTTATACACTATTTTTGAGTAATTTTCAATACTAATACCCGGATTTCCGGAAATTTTTATTTTCCCGGCTGGGGTGGTAATGGTTAAATCCTCCTGGGCCTTTATTAATTCGATCTTTTGCAAGACGGCAAAGACCGCCGCACTGCCGGTGGAAGAAGAAACTGTCCGGCCCACGCCTCTTTCATAATAATAGACGCGGCAGTCTTCATGGCCCCGGGCTAAAACCAGTTCTACATTGGTCCTATTGGGGAAAATGGCCGCGCCTTCCAACTTTTTGCCCATCTGCTCGAGATCATCATCCGGCAGCTCTCTTTCCAGCAGCACCACCGCATGGGGATTGCCCACGGAAACGGGGTGAAAGGTTATTTGCTCATGGGTATACGCATACTTGCCCGGCTCCAGGAAAGGGAAAAAAACGGTATTTTGAAAGTCCGGGCTGCCGATCTCGATTTTCAATTTGAAATTGGCGCCGTCTTGCGCCAACAGGTAATGAGTTTTTGGCCCGGTGCGGGTATTTAACACCAGCCGGTCGCTGAACTTGCCCTGGTAGAACATCAACGCTGAAATCCCGGCCATACCGTTCCCGGACAATTCGGCCTCGCTGCCGTCGCGGTTGAAGATTTCAAATTGTACTTCTTTTTTACCTACTGAGTAAAAGATAACTCCATCCGCGCCGGGACCGGTTTGCCGTTGACACAAACACTCGGCCAGGCGCCCTTTGGACGCTTTCGACAGGTCCGTTACACCGAGCGCCCGGCCGTTGTTCGTGCGCACGAACTTTGCAAAGTCCTCCACGGTTACATGGAGAAAATCATTACCGGCGGAAACTGTTTTATAAAATATCATTCTTCCGGGAGGATGAATCTCACAAGACCTTCGTCGCCGTCGCGATTCACGTAGAACATTAACATGGAACCGGGTTTTTTACCGGCAATGATATTCCTGAAATCAGCGACGCTTTTCAATTCCTGGCGGTTGACTTCCAGGATAACATCACGCTGACGGATGCCGTTTTGAGCAGCCACACTGCCCCGTTCGACTTGTTTAACCACGACGCCTTGCGAGGTTTTCAATTCGTAGTCCCGGGACACTGACGGGCTGTTATCGATCAGGATCATGCCCAGGTCAACCGTTTTATCTTCCTCGCCGCGCGATTTATATACTTCGGATTCAGGGGCTTCCCCGGCAATCACTGTGATCGTCATTTTCGCTGTTTTCCGATAAATTTCCAGGCTTACTTTGTCGCCCGGGTTCAGTTCCGCGATACGGGTCGATACTTCATCGGCTTTCTTTACTGCCTCGCCGTTGATGCTGGTAATCAAATCATATTTTTGCAGCCCGGCTTTTTCCGCGGCGGAACCTTTTTCCACACTGGCCACCAGGACGCCGCCGGAAGAGTATTCCAGGTCCTCGGCGTCTTTTTCGCTTAACGTCTGGATATTGATACCCAGGTATCCGCGTACCACCCGGCCCTTGCCTTTCAGGTCATTAATCACTTTACGGGCCAGGCTGGAAGGGATGGCGAAACCGATGCCCACATTACCACCGGACGGCGCCAGGATAGCGGAATTAATCCCGATCACCTGGCCATCCATGTTGATCAGCGGCCCGCCTGAATTTCCCATGTTGATGGCCGCATCGGTTTGTAAGAAGTCTTCATAGGTGGCTAAACCCAACTGCCGTCCCTTAGCGGAAATGATACCGGCTGTAACGGTCAGGTCCTGGCCCAATGGGTTGCCGATAGCCAACACCCATTCCCCGACTTCTACTTTATTGGAATCTCCCAGCGAGATAAAGGGCAAATTATCCGCTTTTATTTTCAACAAGGCCAGATCGGTCTTGGGGTCTGTACCGATTATTTTGGCTTTGTATTCTTTGTCATCGATGGTGGTAATATTTACCTTAAGCGCGTTGGCCACCACGTGATTGTTGGTGATAATGTAACCGTCGCTGGAAATGAGGAAACCGGAACCGATGCCCGGCACCCGCTCTTTCCTTTGGGGAATATTAAAGAATTGGTCTAAAAAGCTGTCGCCGAAACGGTTCTCGCGGATGGATTCAGACACAACCTTCACCACCGCCGGTTTTACTTTTTTAACCACCGGGGCGAAATTAACGGTTTCCAGGCCCGTGATGGGCGCGGCCTCGGCCTGGACCACCGGCGTGACCAATACGGGTTTTTGTCCATCCGTCTTCTGTAGATACCCAAAGAACAAAGCAAAAAATAACGCGCCGGCCAGGAAACTTATACCGGCGATTAACCCTATCTTTCTCATTCGATACCTCCTTTACTTACTTTCAACATTTTCGTTTTTCCTTTCTTGCATTTTAATCTATAATTATTAATTGTCAATTGTTAATTATTAATTTTTGATTAATAATCGGAACGATAAGACGCCTGCTTTTTTCAAAAAGTTTCATTTTTTGTTTAGGGTCTCAATATACTCCAGGATGCCTGAATAGAGGCCGTCGGCTATCGCGCCGCGGTAAGCGGGCGACCGTAGGCATTTCCCTTCGGCGGCGTTGCTGAGGAAAGCGACTTCCACCAGGGAGGACGGCATGTCGGCGCCGGCCAGGACAAAAAAAGGCGCTTTTTTTACACCCAGGTCCTGGGTGCTTTTATATTTTCTCAGCAGCCGGTTGACCAGGCTTGCCTGGATATGCTCCGTAAAAACCTTTGACTCGGAAACCTGGGCATGCTTGACAATCTGTTCGACGATATCGGACATTTCGCCGATGGATTTGCCGTTGACTTTATTTTCCAGGGCCGCCACTTCCATGGCCCAGGGGTCGTTGGTAATATTCAAATAATAACTTTCAATACCGTGGGCTGATTTCCGCGGCGCTGAATTGACGTGGATCGAGATAAACAAATCCGCCTTATTGGAGTTAGCAATGGCGGTTCTTTCCTCCAGGGCCAAGTATTGATCCTGTTCACGGGTCAGTATGACGGTTAATCCCGGGGTCTCCCGGAACAGGCTTTTTAATTGCAAAGCGATATCCAGGGTAATTTCTTTCTCGGAAAGGTTCAGCGAAAGGTTTTCCGTGCCCGGGTCTTTGCCGCCGTGGCCCGGGTCAATGACGATGGTGCGCACGCCTAAGCCCAACTGGCGCACGATGGAATAACTGCTGTCTACCGGTTGCAGGGTGGGCGCGGGCGCTGTTTTTTTATCTTCCTGGAAAATATCGAATACCACCCGGAACGGCGAGGTGAGGTAAAACATGGTGTATTTGCCGATCTTATCGAAATCGAAAACCACCCGCACACTGTTTTTTTTATTCATGGCCAGGCGAATTTGTTGGAGATAACCGGATTTAACGGTGATTCGTTTCTTTTTCTCAGTGGGGAATTCTTTTGCGAAATCACAGGGTTCCAGGTCGAAATAGAGGCGGTCGATCGGGTCGCCGGGCAGCACTTTTTCTTTGATGGTTAATGGCGCGGATAAATCCAGTACCACGCGGGTATACGCCTCACCGGGATAGTAACGGATATTTTTCAGGTGGGTGATATCTTTGTTAGCGCCTGGCAGCAGCGCATAAACCGACAATAAGATCGATAGTAAACCTATCTTTTTCATTCTTCCGTTGACTCGGGGATGTTCTCTTCCATATCTTCAAGGGCGTAATCGCGGCCTTTTATTTTATTGAATAATTGCTGCCAGAAGAGTGTCCCTTTGGATTTCATGCGCAGGGTGAATTTATTTTTTTTAATGGTGATATAAAAGTCGTTTCGATTTTCCAGCAGCTTTAGCATATCTTTTCCCAATAATTTCTTACGCCAGCCTTCCTTGAAAGCCGGGGGGATATATAGAGAATCGGTTCGCATCAATTGGAGTTCTTTGCTGGTAATGATCAATTTGGGGGAGACGCCGCGCTTCAATCCTTTGTATTTGATCAACTGGTGCAGGATATCGATCAGCATGCTGACGCGGGAGGTGGTGGTTGAAGCTTCCGGCGCCTGGTCCAGCAGCTCTTTTTCATGGCTGGAAATTTTATCTTCATATAAACGGCGAAAGGTATCCAGGTTTTCGCGGATGAAGCGGGCCGGGAGGGTGCGGTCTTTTAATAAGGCCGTTTCGCCTGCCTCTATTTTTTGAACGATGGTGTTGAGCACGCCGGTTTTCAGCACCTGGGTCAGGGGCCGGTTTTCCTTTTCCGCTTCCAGGTGCCGCCACATATGCATGCGCATTAAGAAAACCTTTTGCTTCCGGGAAAACTGGTTCACCTGGGCGTTACTCAAGAAATCCAGTGGATCATTGCGGTAGAACTCCGGGTTTTCCAGGCGCCGGCATTCTTCCATGGCCCAGTCCAGTTTCCCGCTTCTTTTCAGTCTTCGTTTCAAGGCCGTCATCAAGGGATGGAGATAAACCACGTCTTGTACGGCGTACTGGCATTGTTCCGGGGTTAGGGGGCGTCTTTCCCAGTCCGAGCGCAGGGCGCCTTTATCCAATTTGATTCTCAGCGCCTTCTGAAGCAGCGGCTGCAATCCCATGGGGTAATCGTACTGTAAAAAGCCATTGGCTAACTGGGTATCGAACACATTCCGGGGTTTGGCGTTGTGGTCGTTCACCAGGAGTTGGAAATCGTTTTCGCCGGCGTGGGTAATTTTTGTGATGGCCGGGTCGTCGATGAGTTTTATAAAGGGAGAGATGCGTTTCAGTTTCAGGGTATCGATGATATAGTTACCCCTGGGGGTGGCGGCGGAAATGACGCACAATTTATATTTATAATATTTTTCAGGGATAAACTCTGTATCGAAAGCCAGCCAGTTGGCGTGGGTATTTTCGGTGTAGAAACGGTTCAATTCGCCTTCGGTGGCGATCAATGTATACGGAAAATTCTTTTCTGCTTTTTTCATTTGTTTTAATCTCTTTGTTTATATTACCACAATTGGGGGATAAATGTAAAGTGATAAAAGCTTTGGGAAGTCCAGAAACCTTTTCTCGAAAAGGTTTCTGGCCGCCGGAGGCAATTATTGTTTGAATCCCAGGCCAGGCTTTGGACTGGGATAAAGAATGCCGTTTTTAAGGGTAACGGTTCCCGCCGACGGGTCGTCGATTAAATCCAGGTGCCCGTCCAGGTCGGCATAGGCGATATTAGGCCGCGCCAACGCAAAATGCAAACCGGCGGCAATTCCCAACGCCGCTTCATCCATACAACCGACCATGGCCTCCACATTGGCCGACCGCGCCACGGCATTGATATGTATCGCTTCGGATATCCCCCCGCACTTCATCAATTTAATATTCACCATGTCCACCAACCCCCGCCGCGCCAATTTAAAGGCATCCCGTAAATTCATGATACTCTCATCGGCCATTACCGGGATGTGAACATGATGGGTCACCCGGCCCAATAAACCGAGCTTGCTCCTGGGCGTTGGCTGCTCGATCAATTCCAATTGAGCCTGGCGTGTGGCCTCGACAAATTTCACGGAATCTTCTTCATCATACCCCTGGTTGGCGTCGAAACGAATTTCGATACTCTCACCCAGCGCCTGCCGTACTTTCATGATCCGTTCGATATCGGCGTCCACATCGCTGCCGCCTTTGATCTTCAAACATTTAAAGCCCTGCCGGCAATACTCCTTTGCCCTTTCAACCGTCTCTTTCACCGGCAGGATACCGACGGTGACGCTGGTTTTCATCCTGGTCCGGAACCCGCCCAGGATTTTGTATACCGGCAGCCCCGCGGTTTTGCCCAGGATATCGTAAAGGGCCATATCCACCATGGCCAGGGCCGACGGCCCGGGTGGAACTTTTCTCGCTTTCCTTATCCGCTCCAGGAGGAAAGCCATACGCAGCGGGTTGGCGTATTTCAAGGCGGGGATAATCGTATCCCGGCAAGCCTGGAGGACTGTCTCAGCGGTTTCGCCGGTGACGATTTCATCCGGCGCGGCGCAGCCGTAACCGATGATCCCTTTATCGGTTTCAATTCTCAGGAAAACATTCTCCGTGGAAGAGATGGTTTCATAGGCAATAGTGTACGGCTCCCCGAGCCGCATTTTCACTTCCCACGCTTCGGCGTGTGTGATTTTCATCTCTATTCTCTACCCATCATTCTCGTTTCAATTTTCATCGTTCATCGTTCATCGTTCATCATTCAATTTTTCATTTATCGTGTAACGTCAATTCCATTACAGCGTTTTCTGGCAAATCTTTGGGAATATCGTGTTTAATCAGTTCCGGCGGTACGGTCCAACGCACTTTCGGGCGGGGCGTCCCAGCCGCGGCAATCGGGGCCACCTCAAAGGCATAGGGCCGGTGAAGTGACATATCGGCGAGGGGGTCTATTGCCTTCCATTGACGGTCGCTGCGCTGTACGGCGCCGTCGGCGTATTCGAGATAAATACTGTAAAGGGGAACCCGGAGGTCCAACGGGATGCCGTGAATCGGGGAGCGTTCGGGATCGAAACGCAGCTTTAGTACTTCCGCTGAGCCGTTGGCAAACTTTTTGACAGACGATGGAATATTCACCAGTTTCTTTTCGGCCAGCATAAACGTCACCTGGCGGGCGCAGGCGGATTCCTGCTTGAGGTGCGCGAAAGCGAAATTTTCCAGGGCTTTTTGCACCTGGTTTTCCGAATAGCCGCAGCGGCTGGGGTCGGCGTCCAGGGCTTTGAGCATCCCTATGATGCGCCGGCACTTTTCGCACGCGCCGCAGGGATGGATGCGAAAGCCTTCTTTGTGGGCCGCATGACAGGACACCTGCTGCTCCTGCAAATGCGGGTAACGTTTCACCAGGATTTTTTGAATCAGTAAATCCGAAAGGGGGCGCAATATGGAGAACTGGCTGATGTTCCAGCCTTTCCTTAAATAATAGCGGGACAGGGCGTTATCGAAATAAGAACTCTGGTCATAAAGGCCGTCGTAATGGGTTATGCCGCGGCGGCTGGCCCGGCGGGTGGTGTCGAATTCATCGCCGATAAGGAGTCGGCCGATGCCCCGTTTACGCATCAGGGGCAGCGCGCCAAAGGAGAATACGGCCACGGTCCAGAGCCGGACAGCGTATTCATCGGACCGGATGTTGGCGTAATCCGGGCGAATAAAGGGCATATGGCGCAGCATCCAGTTAAATACCCGGTCGGAATTGGTCCAGACCCGGGCGGTATTGGGAATATTTTCTTTAAAATACCGGTAGGCGTTTAAGGCGGTAAACCAATGTCTACCGGATTCGTTGATATAAATCGGATGGGTTTCGCAGCCGATTTCGTCCAACAGCCCCTGGCTTACCAGGCTGTCTTTGCCGCCGCTGGAGAGAATGGCATGGCGTCGGCGTTCGGTGGGCCAGAAATCCCAGCGGGCGCGATCCGTCTTGCGGAGGGTTTCGGGGAATTCCAACTCAGCTTCGAGGTAACGCGGCTTTTTCTCCATGGGCAGGTGGGCCGCTTCCCCGATGAGGTAGTGGTTGAATTCAAGGAATTTCTTGACGTAGATTTCCCGCGAGGTGTTTTCCATCATGTCCCGGATAAAGCCAATGTCTGCATTATCAAAGGCATCCCGGAAAATGATTTTCTTACAGAAAAGGCCGTAATTAAAGGCCACCTGTGCGCCGATGACGGCGGCCAGGTTTTGAGCGGCCGGGTCCGCGGGATCGAAAACCGCTTCTTCATACGTATACATCAAATCGATACGGTCTTCTTTTCCATTATAGAAAAGGCGGTAAGGGGTAGATATACGTCTACGTTCCACTTTTACCGGTCCTACTTCCAGCCGGTCGAATACCAGCAGGGGATTCGACCGTTTCATTTTAAGTAAGGGGTCGTCCGTCATTTTTTTTCTCTCCTTATCCATTTATCCAGGTAAGGCTGTAGAGCCTTTACCAGTTCTTTGCCGCCGCTGAGAAGCGGGTCCAGGGCCGGTAAACCGGTAACCTGGCGGATAGCTTCGCACAGCGGCGGGATTTGTTCGGGCAGCAGGCCTTCATGGTTGAGGGTAATCGCTGCCACGGGTTTCCCGCAGACGAATTCCACGGCCTGGATTTGCCGGGACAGTGGGTGGATGGGATAACCCGGGAAACCGTCATAATCTTTCCGGGCCGGGGCATGTTGAAGGATAACCAGGTCCGGTCGCCCGGCGGCCAGGATTTCATACCCGCCCGGGTAGGCGGGGTTCATCATACTGCCCTGGCCTTCGATGACGATCACATCGGGATGATTCTCATCCCAGGCGGACCAGGCCGCGTGTTCAATCTCACCGGCAAGAAAATCATTTACCGTGGTATCTAAAATAATGCTGTATTTCGCCCCTTGCATCCAGGCGGTTTGGCCGGTGCCCACCATTTCAGCTTTGTACCCGGCGTCGATTAACCCATGAACCAGCAGCCAGGCCGTAGTACGTTTGCCTACAGCCGAATCCGTACCCAGCAGGGCGATCTTTAATGCGTTGACTTTTTCGATTTTGCCGCTGAAAAAATGAAGCTTTTCCTTAGGAGGTTGTTTGCGGACATCCCGCAGTTGCACGTTGAATTGGGCGGCGGTTTCGAACATTTCCCGGTCTTCGCTGAGGTAGTGGTGAAGGCCGGAGTCAATATTCAAGCCCAGGCGAATAGCGGCCAGGACATTTTGCCGGGCCAGGGGGGTAAGCACGCCGCCGTCCGGGGCGATGCCGATTACCATGTGCGTAGCCGGGGTACCGGCTGCTTTGGCCGCCTTTACCGCTTCCTCGACAGAAGCGACAATAGGAATATTATTCGGTTTATTATCCAGGACCTGGCCGGCGTCCTGGCCGGAGTAACGGGAATCCACCACGGACAGGACATGATAACGTTGGGTAAAGCGCACCAGGCCGTGGGCGGTTTTTCCATACGTCGTATTATAGAAACCTTCGCAATAAACCACGGCATTGCCATCAAGCTTTTGCCCTGTTTTCATGTTCATGATTTCCTCCCGGTTAGAATAACCACGTAGCGGTCGTTGGGCAGGGGGTCTTTTTTATGCCGATCGATCAAGGCGATCAACCCCGCGGTAGAGGCCGGAACAACGTTCAGGCCTTCCCGTTCCAGGAGCAGTTTGGCAAAGGAAGTCATTTTTTTATCCGAGGCATTACCGGCCCAGCCGTTGGTTTCACGGATACCTTCCAGCACATAGTTGCCGTCGATGGAGTGCCAGTTGATCAGGGGTTCGTTTATTTTGGTCTCGCGCATCTTGCGGAATTCCAGGTCGGTGCAGGTGGGCAGGTGGTTCAAAAAGGCATGAACAATGGGATTTTTACCGAAAGTGGAACCTGCCACGATATGGGGCATACGGGACGTTTTGCCCCTGCGGTAGAGGCTGAGAAACCCCCTGTAAATCCCGGCCAGGGTGGTGCCGTTGGAAACAGGGGCGGCCACGGCCATGGGGGCGTCGCGCAGTTCGTCGTATATTTCATAGGCGATTTGGCCGTAGCTTTTCAATTGCAGGGGAGTGTTGGCGCCACCGGGGTTGGCGTCGTAGACATCTTCTTTATCCGCCAGTTCCCCGGAAATGACCACGGCTTTCTCATAATCGCCGCGAACTCTCCGGATGTCCGCGCCCAGTTCGAGCATTTCTTTGACGCGGCCATTATGGTAGCTTTCCGGGATATAGATGATGCATTTCAGCCCCGCCAGGGAAGCGGCCAGGGACAGGGCCACTCCGTAATTGCCGCAGGTGGCGACAGTGATGGCGTCGTAGCCGCGGCGCAGGGCGTCCATGGCTTGTTCGAAAGCAATGCGGTCTTTCTGGGTTCCGCTGGGGTTGCCGCCTTCGAATTTCAGGAATATCTGGCGCAGCCCGACTTCGCGTTCAATATTCCGGGCGCGGATGAACGACGTGTCGCCGACTTGCGAGTCGATAATGTCGCTGTAAGCTTCCAGTCGCTCTTCAAGGGAAAGGTTTTTATCGCGCATAAGTTCCCGCATGGGTTGAAGTTGCCTGGTAACTTCGGATACTTCTCCGTTGGCCCCATCAATGAGGTCCAGCACGTCATCGGGATTAGCAATCATTGTATGGCTCATTTTATTCTCTACCTCGAACATTTTTCTTACCATTTAAATATCTGGACATATGGATATATAAACGTATGCCAGGAGTTCCGATTTTTGGGTGTTACGCCCCCCTGGGGCAAGCGATTCATCCACCCCCGTTACTGGTGCTTTCCAACACGGGGGCGGAAAAGGGTCAGGGTCGATTTTCTCTGTTTTCATTAATTTTTTCAATCACCATTCGATGCATTTCCTACCATCTTATTAATGAGAGTGTCAAATATATACCAATTTTTTTTTCGTGTCAATAGCATTTGGAGAAAAAATAAAAATTGTAAAACCGCGGGGTCCTCCCGTGGGCGCCCGAAATTTCTTATTGCCTATGTCCCCTCAAACACCCCTATCTTTCGGGTTTGATGAAGCAAATTCCCACAGCGCCGCAGCCTCTTGAAATATTTCTTTTTGATGTTATAATTAACAACAAAAGGAAATATTATGAGGTACTTAGAGTTAAAAGGCCTGCCGAAAAAGTTGGAACCTTCAGAATGCCAGGTTTTTTTTCCGCTTTTTGCTTATACGCAAAATTTATCGTGTCCTGGTGTATCTTTGTGTCCTGGCGCCCCGGTGTGCCTTCTCTTGGCGGCGGCATTTTAATGGTCTCAGGGTGACGGCGCGAGGCTTGCATCATGAGGAACTACTAATTAAGGGCAATTATAAGACAATCAGGTTTAAGCGCCAACGAATTCAGCGAATTATTATAATATCGACAGCAGGGAGGTCACGGCAGAACCGAGGGACGCGATTTCCGCCGCCCGGGTTAGCACTGTGCCCAATACTTTCCGCAGCCGGGACTTATCCTTTTTCACTTCCCCATCTTGTAATTCTTTAATAAGCTCCTCTTTCCCCGGTACATCATGCTCCCGCAACTCCTTTATGATGATTTCAAGCTTTTTTTCCACTTCAATGGTATTGTGGATGGTAACGGATGCGCCATCGCCCTTCATATCGAAAATGGTTACATCACCTCCGACTATCATCGATCGTAATTGAGTAGCCTGGGGTGGTCTTCGCGTTTCTTCGGCCTCAATACCATTTAGTAATTTTTTAATGCTGTACCTTTTCTTTAATTTCCCGACGAGATATTTCTCCTCGCCTACTTCTTCATAACCGATCAATTCGGCGTAATCAATGGCAATCGTTTCATTATCCGGCAAAGGGACTTTTTCTACGGCGTTTAATTTCTCGAAGCTGCCGTTGATATCGCGGATGGTGTGACGGATCACGGCAAAGTAATCCCTTTTTTGCGTCCCGCTGACGTAGATGTATATCTTTTTCTCTTCATTATCGGCCTTCACCACTGCGGTCGCGTGAAAAGCTTTGTTTTCCAGTACCACGCCGGTGCGCCAGCGGAGTTCATTTTTGATATCGTTGTGCATCCTGACAATGAAGCGCGGCATGATTGAACGGGGTAAGAAATCATACTCGAAGAGGAATTTGAGGGAATCGGCATAATCGAAATCAAATGAACTTTGCTGTACGTCCAGGAGATCGGGAACCAGTACTTTTTGTTTATCGATCTCATAACAGAGTTCGAATTTGTTCATTAAGCGGATGATATAAGGGTGCTTATCCGGCGGATAGTCGTAATCATTCTTCCCTGTTCGTTTCAAGATTTCATTTAAAAGTTCCAGTTCCAGGATGCCTTTGCATTGAGCGAGTTTTTCGGAGTTGATGATTTTATAGACCGCTTCGGTGACCCATTTGGGTTCCAATACATGGACGCCCTGGAGGTCCAGATCGTTAAAATGGAGTATAACGCCGAGGTCGTTTAAGAAATCCACCAGGGTATCCTGGCTGGTTTTGTCCGATATCTTTTCAGCGATACACATTCCCGTATATTTTTCGTAGGTGATGAAAGGTTCGGTCATGGTTTCCAGGCGTTTCTTTATTTGGAACCAGCTTTCCGCCCAGGTGGTTCGAAGCATTTCGACGGAGCTCAACGTTTCCGTCAGGGCATCGGCAAATTCTTTAATGCCTGTATTTTTAGCGCAGGAGAGGCGGAAGAAACCTTTGATGTTCTTGTATTTTTCTTGGAGGAACAGGCGGTTGACTTCAAAGCCCGGATTTTCGTCGATTTTATTGAGTACAACCAGGACAGGGGAATCGCCGCCAAAGCTCTGGATATGTTTGAGCCAGTATTCGGTTTTTTCATCTTTCCGGCAGTCCAGTACCAGGATATAGAGGCTGCGTTTGGATAGAAAAAATTGATGGGTGGCATGCATGATTTCCTGGCCGCCGAAATCCCAGAGATGGGTTTTTATTATGGTTTTTCCTTGCTTAACCTCCCATTGCTTGATGTTGATGCCGTGGGTTTGGGGTTCTTTTTCATCAAAACGTTTATCCAACAGTCGTTTAACCAATGAAGTTTTTCCGGCGCCGCCGTCGCCCACCAGCAGGACTTTGACTTCATTTAAAGGCAAAGTTTTTCCTTTCAGGGATTTGAAATAAGCATATATGGCGGCTTTGCCCTTCTCAATAATCTCAATGGGCGGTTTTTCCAGGGGATTACCATCCAGGTACATTGTCTGCTTCCATACACCTTCAGATTCCACATTTATTTCCAAGCCCAGCTTCATCAGGGCTTCGGGTAATTCTTTTATTTTATTATCCCTTAAACTTAGCTGAGTCAAATGTCTCAACCCTTGAAGAAAAGAAATATCGGTAATTTGATTCCCTCCTAAATTTAATACTGTCAGATGACTCAACTCTTGAAGAAAGGAGATATCGGTAATTTGATTATTCCATAAATATAAGTATGTCAAACTGCTCAACCCTTGAAGAAAGGAGATATCCTTAAGCTGAGTGCTATGCAAAATGAGTTTTTGAAGATGTTGAAAGGTGGAAAGCGCCTCCGGGACTGGGTCTAATTTTATCCCAGCTAAATTCAAACCGATGACCTTTTCATTTTCATCTAGG
>JAUPLE010000620.1 GCA_030837085.1 Acidobacteriota bacterium
CCCTGCATCGCATGTAGGCCCTGAACCTGAAGCCGCTCCCATTGAAGATCAGGGACTCGGTTGGAAGAGTAGCTTCGGCAGCGGCAAAGGCGGGGATACCATCGGCAGCGGAATCGAGGGCGCCTGGAAACCGAACCCCATCAAATGGGATATGGGCTATCTGAAGGTCCTGTTCAAATATGAGTGGGAACTGGTCAAGAGTCCGGCTGGCGCACATCAGTGGTTGGCCAAGGACGTAGCCGATGAGGATATGGTGGTTGACGCCCACGATCCGTCGAAGAAACACCGGCCGATGATGACTACCGCGGACCTCTCGCTGCGTTTCGATCCGATCTACGAACCGATCGCACGGCGCTACCTGCAGCACCCCGAAGAATTCGCGGACGCCTTCGCCCGGGCGTGGTTCAAACTTACGCATCGTGACATGGGCCCCCGTTCCCGCTATCTTGGTCCGGAGGCGCCAGCAGAGGAACTGATCTGGCAAGACCCGGCGCCGGCAGTCGACCATGAACTCATCGACGCGCAGGACATTACAGCGCTTAAGTCCAGGATACTGGCTTCGGGACTTTCGATCTCGCAACTGGTCTCGACCGCCTGGGCTTCGGCCTCCACATTCCGCGGCTCCGATAAGCGCGGCGGTGCAAATGGAGCGCGCATTCGCCTGGCGCCGCAGAAGGATTGGGAAGTCAACCAACCGGCCCAACTGGCGTGTGTGCTGCAAACCCTTGAGGGAATCCAAAAACACTTCAATAGCGCGCAAGTCGGTGGGAAGAGAGTTTCGCTTGCCGACCTGGTTGTCCTGGGTGGCTGCGCAGCTATCGAGCAAGCGGCTAAGAACGCCGGTCACGATGTGACCGTTCCTTTTACGCCGGGACGTACGGACGCCTCGCAGGCGCAAACCGATGTGGCGTCCTTTTCCGTCCTCGAACCGATGGCGGACGGCTTTCGCAACTACCGGAAGAAGAAGTTTTCCGTAACGGACGAAGAACTCCTGGTTGACCGGGCGCAGTTGTTGACATTGACCGCCCCGGAGATGACGGTTCTCATCGGGGGCATGCGTGTCCTGGACGCCAACTTCGGACAGTCCCGGCATGGCGTCTTTACCCAACGGCCTGGAACGCTCACCAATGACTTCTTCGTGAACCTGCTGGATATGGGCACGATGTGGAGGCCCACATCGGGAGATGAAGACGTGTTCGAGGGCCTCGATCGCGCCGGCGGCGAACTTAAGTGGACCGCTTCCCGCGTCGATCTGGTCTTCGGTTCTAACTCCCAACTTCGGGCTGTCGCGGAAGTCTACGCATGCAAGGACTCCAATGATAAATTCCTGGGGGATTTCATTGCAGCCTGGAATAAAGTTATGAACCTTGACCGATTCGATCTCGCTTGATAGTAACTTAGACTCCTTCCATGTCATACGACAGGACGATTGAACAGGTGTCAGCTAACAACCGGGACCAGCAGCATGCTGGTTCCTGGACCTCCTAAAACTTCTGGTAAGGTTTATTATCAAAAGCTTTGGGAAGTCCAGAAACCTTTTCTCGAAAAGGTTTCTGGCCGCCGGAGGTATGATATAATCACAAAAAACGGGTCGATAAGATAGTCCCAGAAATTGGGTGATTCCAATAAACGTAAATGATACGCCAAAATACATAACATCAACACGATTCCCAATGGGGTCCTCTTCAAAAGCAAGAAAATGGTTAACACCATTATCAAAACAAACAACAGCGAAAACTTCCACCCCAGGGAATACGGATCATACGGCCCCAATCCCAACGCCATGGGATAAAGCAACAACCCCATCACAATACCAAATAACCAAAAACCGGATAATGTTTTCCGATCAACCCATACCTTTCCCGTGGCTTTTTGCCATACTTTGGCAAACAAAATTGCGGTTAAAGGAATAGAAAAATTAGCATTCAAACTAATAAGCCACCGGGCCAACGGGATACCCCCCACCGGCGTAATACAGACCAATAGTGAAATAATACCGATGACGGACATTACCCGCCACCCGTGCAATGATTTTTTCAGCCATTGGAGAAGAGACTGCATCATGAGCGTCAACAACAAAAAAGGAAATAAAAAAGAAAATTCATAACTCATCGTTCATCGATCATCATTCATCACTCAAATTTTTCTCAATCCATTCTTCATTGAAAACGATATGTTTAATACGTTTCCTTTGCCAGGTATAGACCAGGTGGATTTTTCCGTCACTGGTCCGCAGCATGTAGGGGTAAGAGAATTCTTCGCCCGGGGTATTTTCAAGAACGGCCGCCCGCTGCCATATTTGAAATTTTTTTCCTTGCCTTTCCGTGTATTCTGTGTGTTCTGTGAGCCCTTTATACCCTTTATTCGAGATCGCTAGGGTCAAGTTATGGCGGTCTGATGAACTGTCGTTAAAAGCCAGTAAAATACGTCCATCAGAGAGGAGTAAGGCATTCAACCCGGAGCCGGGATTGGGAAGATCGAAATATTGAGGGGTGGTCCAGGTTTCGCCGGCGTCGTCGCTCAAGGAAAGGGCCACGCGGCTTTTACTGCGGCTGCCGCGAAAGAAAGCAGCAGCACTGTTGGGCGTTAATCCCACGATGTCGGGCTGGAGATATTGCGTCCCCCAGGTCATGCGGGTTTTAAAATATACCGGGGCATGTTCACCGTCTCCGGGACGGAGCCAGAGGAGTTCGGAAAAAATCCCGATAAATTCATGGTAAATAGGAACCATGACGCCACCGTTCGTGAGCCGCAGCGGATTATTGCGCACCAATTCGCTGACATTGAAAAAAGGGCTCAAGGTGAGTCGTTGACTGCGCGACCAGGTCTTGCCTTTGTCGCTGGAAACTTTCATATTCAGTGAGCTTCCTGACCAGCCCCCGACGGATACACTCACGAAAAGAAGTACCAGGCGATCGTCCTGGTCTGTAAACACAAGGGGGTTGCCGATTTTCTTAATGTAACGGTTTAGCTCTTGCGAGGCAGAGGCGCGGTCAACAATGCCGGCCGGGGGCGTCCAACTCGCTCCAGGTGTGCTGGCGCGGGTGGTAAAATAAATCCGGGTATCCGGCGCGCCTTCATATTGGCCGCTGTACCACACCGCAGCCAGGGTGTTGTCTTTCAATTCCGCTATTGAAGCCGCATGCACCTGCATATTTCCCGGTTCGTTAATGAATTCTTCCTCTTTAAAAGGTTCGCCGCCACCGTGAATCGAAGATGATGAAGAAGGCACTTCTGCGAAGTGCGTAACTGTTGTTCCCCCCGTATGAAACCATTGACCCGGCGGCCAGGCATATAAAAGGACAGTCAAAACGATTAAAAGGAAAACAACCTTTTTATTCACCTACCTTTCCCTCTACGGTTTTTTGGGGTTTCAAGTAAATTTCCTTGTTCAAGGGGTCCAGGAGAATGACGAGGAGCAGGAGTATGCCGGACATTTCCAGGAGTTCCCATTTCCGTATGTCATGGATGAAACCGATGGCAATAATCAAGGTGGCAAAAGCGATCAACTGGTAATTCTTCGGCACCGGGATGGCCAGGTCATCCACCCATTGTTTTACTATCTTAAGCAGGCGATATAAGACCGGCATTGCAATAATGTACACGCAAACAAGGATGGAAAGCAGCAGGCTGAAAATCAGTTTATTCAGTTTCACCGGGCCGAAGTGGAGGTTATGGAGATTGACTTCTTTCTGGGTATTATCGGTGTTAAAGAAATCGCCGCTTTCGAATTTGAATATGCGCTGTCCCCATGAAAGCTCTTCCCCTACGGCGAAAAGAAGCGCCAGGCTTGCTGCCAGTAAAACGCCTAAAAATAGTTTTGTCTTTTGCTTTCTCAGGCGGAAGAACCTCAGCATGTTTATCGCTGCGCAAGAAACCAGGGCGGCGACAGTAATCCATTCGACGACGCCGTCTTCATCGACGTAAGTTGAAAATGCCGACGAATTAATGAAATACAACGCGACGCCGGTCAATAAGCCCACGGCAAACAACCCCAGGACCAAC
>JAUPLE010000065.1 GCA_030837085.1 Acidobacteriota bacterium
AAATTTAATAAGGATATGGTCAGGATTACCGCGGTGATACACGCCAGGGCCAACAACTCCTTGTAAAAATACTCGATCCCATTTCCTTTTAAAAATATCTCCCGGATGATCTTTATTAGGTAGGCCAGGGGATTGATCTTCACTAATAGCTTCAATCCCCCGGGCACATTCTCGGTGGGCGTAAATAACCCGGAAAGTAAGATGAATTGTATCATGGAAAACCAGGAAAAAAACAACGCTTGCTGCTGCGTAGCTACTAACGTGGAAATCAATAGGGCATAAGACAAAATGGCAGCCAGGAATAGAAACGCGGCCGGCAACAAATATAAGAGATTGCCCCGGACGGGTATCTGGAACCAAAATATCACCACTAATACACCGATAGTCATATGTATTAATCCGATGATCCCCAGGGGCATGGCTTTGCCGATGTAAATCTCAATGGGCGTCAATCGCGATATCAAAAGGGTATCCATGGTCTGCTGCTCTTTCTCCCGTACGATGGAAAGCGACGTGAAAAAGAGGGCGATGATGGTCAACAATAACGCCACGATCCCAGGCCCCATATAATTGATACTCTTTAATTGGGGGTTGAAGCGGATCAGGACTTTGGTTTCAACGGGCAGGTTCACTCCCCATTGCCTTATATCGGTGAGAATATAGTTCTTCAAGATGCCGTTGAAATACCCAGCCGCAATCGCCGATGTGTTGGAATCGACCCCATCCAATAATACCTGGATTTCAGGGTATGTCATAGGGGTATCCTTAGTCAACGGTTTTTCCAGGGCATCCCTGAAAATAATAATGGCTTTGATTTTACCTCTCTTAAGGATATCGACGGTGTCCTGGTTTTCATAATAGATATGCTCGACCTTGAAAAGCGAACTCCGCTGCACGCGGTTAATGATCCGCATGGACGCTTTGTTTTTCGACAGGTTGATGATATCCACGGACAGGTTTTGTATGTCGGTATTGACCACATATCCCAGTATTGTAATCATGATCATGGGAGCGATGAAAATCATGGGCAGCAGTTCTTTCTGACGAAAAATTTCGATAAATTCTTTTTTTACCAGGTAAAATATACGGCTTCTCATTTTGATTTTTTCCTATCTCGAGCGAATTTGAGGCTGGCAATGGTAAGGAGCACGACGGTAAAAATGACCAGGGCGGCGCCTTCGGGAATAAAGTGTTTCAATTCGGCCCCCTTCACCACCACGCCGCGGATAATTCTTAAAAAATAGGTGGCCGGTACGATGTAAGTGATTCCCCTCAATACCGGCGGCAGCGACTCGCGGGGAAATATAAACCCGGAAAGCATGATGGAGGGAAGCAAGGTCATCAACAGGGTGATAAACATGGCTATTTTCTGGGTGGGCGCGATGGTGGATATTAATATGCCTAAAGAGAGACTGGTTATTATATATAATAGTGCGAAAAACAATAATACGAGTAAATTCCCCTGCATGGGCACGCCGAACCAAAACCGGGCAAATAGCAGGATGGTGCTCATGGCAATAAAGGAAACGAAAATATATGGGATGGTTTTGCCGATAATGATTTCCGGGGATTTCAGGGGAGAGATAAAAAGCAGGTCGATGGAGCCGGATTCTTTTTCGCGGGAGATGCTGAGTGAAGTTAGCAATGCGGATATCATGACCAGTAGGGTGGCGATTAAACCGGGGATAAAGAAGAAGGCGCTTTTGAGTTCCGGGTTGAACAGGACTTTGGTATGAATTTTCAATAGGTCTTTGAGGCTGCGGATTTCAGAGATGAAATCCTGGATAATGAGTTCGTTGTATTGGTAAACAAGGTTTGCCACGTTGGAATCGCTGCCGTCGATGATGATACCGACCTCTGCGATGCGGTTGTCTTTGATTTTTTGGGAAAAGTCGGCCGGGATGATGATGACTTCTTTTAGCTCGCCTGATTTGAGGAGTTGTTCGCCCAGTTCCAGGGGGGATAGTTGGGGTGAGGCTTTTTCTTCCAGGTCTTGAAGGATGAAGTATTTGTTATTTAGAAATTTCTTAACCAGTTGTTGGGAGGTTTCGCTTTTGGAGAGGTCGATGATCCCGGCGTCGATGTGTTTAAGGTCGAAATTAATGGAGTAGCCGAAGATAAACATCATAACCAGGGGCAGCAGGAAGACGATGGTAAGGCTGGTGGGGTCGCGCAGGATATGGGCAAACTCTTTAACGATGACCGCTTTAATTCGTTTCATTGATATTCCTTTTCAAACATAATCAAAAGTTTTAGGAGGTGTCGGAACCCTTTTTCAAAAGGGTTCTGACCCGCCGGAGGCATCTTCTTCCTCATATTTTAATATCGCATCTTTAAATAAAGCTTCTACGGATTCTTTTCCATGCTTTTTCAGCAGCGTTTCCGGTTCGCCTTCGACGATCAAGTTTCCTTTATGAATAATCAGCAGGCGGTCGGCGTATTCCACTTCATCGAGGTTATGGGTGCTGACCAGGACAGTTTTTCCTTGTTGTTTCAGGCTGTAAATCTCGGACCAGAAATTTCGCCGCACTTCCGGGTCAACGCCTGAGGTGGGCTCGTCCAGGAAAATAATTTCCGGGTCAGGCATGAGGCAGACAAAAAGGGCGATCTTTTGCCGGACGCCGGGCGGGATATCCGCGGATTTCAGTTTCAGAACCGACGGATCGACCATTTCCATGATAAGCGCCTGTTTTTCCTTGATCACTTTCCCGGGAAGGCCGGAAATCCCGCCGAAGAATTCAATATTTTCCAGCGAATTCAGCAGCGGGTACAGGGAGAACTTCTGGGACATGTAGCCCATGATCTTTTTAATTTCTTCCCGGTGTTTTTCCGCGTCGACGCCTTTGACCAGGATTTCGCCCGAAGATTTTCTCAATAAGCCGTTGAGCATTTTAATTGTAGTCGTTTTCCCGGCGCCGTTGGGGCCAAGGAACCCCAGGATTTCGCCCTGTTTAATATTAAAATTGATATGATTTACTGCGGTAAAGTGGCCGAAACATTTGGTCAGGTTTTTAACTTCGATAATATCCGGCATGATCGACCTCGTTCATAAGCTGTTCCTTCGTTCATAATAAATATAAATGTCTTCCAATTTCGGTTTTTCTTCTTCCACGCGAGTGTGGGGAATGAGTGAAACAAAATTTTGTTCCGATTCCGACTGTAGGTATTTAATATATTTCCCGCGGATATAGACCTTTTCATTTAATAACGGATTTTTTTTCAACTGCTGAAGGACATCGTAAATGTTTCCTTGCGGCGTGATGTTAAACAACCGGGCGGAGAAATTTTCTTTCAGTCGTTTCATAGAGTCTTGTTTAAGAATGCGGCCGCTTTTTAAGAAAACAATATAATCCCCTTGCTCGGCCTCATCCAGGTAAGGGGTAGAAATCACGATGGTCTTGCCTTCGGTTTTCAGATCGGAGATAATGTTAAAGAACTCGATGCGGGAGAGGGGATCGACGCCTGTAGTGGGCTCATCCAGGATAATAAATTGCGGGGCGGAGAGCAGGATACAGGAGAGGGCTAATTTTTGTTTCATACCGCCCGACAGGGCTCCGGCCCGGCGTTTCTTGAACGGCAGCATGCCGGTTTTTTCCAGCATCCGCTGTTTACGTTCCTCTCTTTTTTGAAACGGAACCTGGTAAATATCGGAAAAGAAATTCAAATTCTCTTCTACGGACAGGTCCTGGTAAAGGGAGAACCGTTCCGGCATATAACCGGTAATAGCGGTTATTTTATGATAATGGTGGCCGATATTCTCGCC
>JAUPLE010000621.1 GCA_030837085.1 Acidobacteriota bacterium
CCGACGGCAATTGCTGAAACCTCTCTTTAAAACATTTGGTAAAATAGGCGGCGCTGGAAAATCCCACTTCTAATGCTACCTCCAATATGGAAGCGGATTTTTTCCTTAACAACTCCGCCCCCTTCTTGAGCCGGCAAGTACGGATAAAATCCCCCGGGTTTTCCCCGGTTAAGGGGTTATAAATTTGCCTGTCCCTAAACCCCCTATAAAAACAAAATCGAGATAGTAATCGAAATGGAAGGGAATAAATAACCCTTTGGGCAAGCTTTTTGCCCATCGGAACACCTTTATGGATAACATTTTACTTTCCCTGCGATTTGGTTTATAATCAAAGCAGGTGAATAGAAATGAAAATAGAACGATTTTTTAATACTGCCGGGCCGGTTAGACCGGATAAACACTATTGCATCAACCCCTTGAGCCGGTTTGATCTTGATGAAATCCAGTCCCTTATCCACCAGGAGAAATATTTTATTCTACACGCCCCCCGTCAAACGGGTAAAACCACCTTTCTATTGGCATTGATGGATTTCCTTAACAAGCAGGGAAAATACAAAACTCTTTATACCAACATTGAAAATGCGCAGGCGGCCAGGGAAGATGTAAGGAAAGGGATGGCTGCAATTATGAATGCATTGGCCAAAGATTCTTTCAATCGTTTGCAAGATACCTTTTTAAAGGGCAATTGGAAGGTAGTTCTTGAAGAAAACGAGGAATTTTCAGCTTTAGAAAACTTATTATCCCTCTGGTGCGAACAAAACGAAAAGCCGATTGTGCTGTTTATCGATGAAGTCGATTCGTTGGTGGGGGATACATTAATATCGCTGCTTCGGCAATTACGTAGCGGTTATCCCAATCGACCGGCCCTATTTCCCCAGAGTATTATTTTATGTGGTATTCGTGATGTCAAGGATTACCGTATGCATTCGGATATAGAGAAAGCAATCGTCACCGGCGGCAGCGCCTTTAATATCAAAGCGAAATCATTAAGACTGGGAAATTTTACGTCGCGGGAAATAGAAGAATTGTACCGCCAGCATACAACTGAAACGGGTCAACCTTTTTCGAATGAGGTATTCCCATTGGTCTGGGATTTAACCGAAGGGCAACCCTGGCTCGTCAATGCCCTGGCTTATGAAGCCTGCTTTGAAATGAAAGAGGGACAAGACCGCAGTACAGCGATTACAGCGGATATGATCGAACAGGCTAAAGAGAATCTCATTTTGAGACGCGCCACTCATCTCGACCAATTATCCGATAAGTTGAAAGAAGAACGGGTCCGGCGTGTGATAGGTCCCCTATTGAATAGTACCCGGGAAGCGGAAAAAATACTTTCGGACGACGTGGATTATGTGGTTGACCTGGGACTTGTAAAAAAAGACCGGGAGTTAAGAATTTCCAATCGGATATACCGCGAAGTCATCCCCAGGGAATTGACATACAGCACACAATTAACCATTCACCAGGAAGCATCCTGGTACATAACGGCGGATGGCCGCCTGGATATGGATAAACTATTAACCGCATTCCAGGAGTTCTTCCGGAAACATTTTGAAAGCTGGGTGGACGGATTCGATTACGCCGAAGCCGGGGCGCAATTATTATTACAGGCATTTTTGCAGCGAATTGTTAACGGCGGCGGACGGGTCGAACGGGAGTACGGCCTGGGGCGAATGCGCACCGATCTATTGGTCATATGGCCCTTAAATATAACTAAAAACATCACTTCCGATCATTATTCCAGGTTTGAACGGTCTCAGCAAGCCGTGGTGGAGTTGAAAATACGTTCCGGCAGTTTACAAGCCACCATTAAACAAGGGCTGGAACAGGTTTATATGTATATGGACAAATGCGGCGCGGCTGAAGGTTATCTATTGGTCTTTAATCCAGCCCCCAAAAAACCATGGAAAGAGAAAATATTTAAAAAAACCGGGACTTTTCGGGATGCAGAGATTAATATCTACGGCATGTGACCCTGGAAGCGAAGAAAAAGGACGCCATTAGGGGTGGAGTTGGGACAAAAGTTAGGCCGGACCGGATTTCTTCAGGGGCAAAATAAGTTAAAAAACGGATGAACCACGAGGCGTCACGACGAACACGAAGGGGTTATTTTTTTCTTTTTCCTAACTTCCTACCCGCCTAACCTCTTAACTTCTTAACTTCCATCTTTTGTCCGCAGGATACCGCTTCCGTTAATAATTAGACATTAATCATTAAAGCCTTCAAGACCCGGGAAAATTCCCGTGGGAAAATATGCGGCGGTAGAAGGGGTAGAGGGGATAGAGACGTTGCGCGCAACATCTCTACGGGGTATCGGGCGTAATGTCTCTACGTTTCCACGTCATCAGTCGCCAGGGTGGGCAACTGGTGGCTGGGCAATAATCGGGCCTGGGAAATAACCGTTCAGGGAGTTATAAATTTATAAATTTGCCTGTCCCCAAACCGCCCCAATATAAAAATCAGATCAAAATGCTGGAAAAAGGGGAAAATGGACTAATTGGCAGAGTTTTTGCTTTAGGAACGCTTCGCGCGTTTATTTTATGAATACCCCGGATTGTCGGGCCTGACGAAGTATAATTTGTTCGATACAGGGGAGTGGTACGCTGTAAATATCAGGAATGCTGATAGAAATCGACGCCCGTGTTGAAATAACCAGGTATAGGCCCGAAGAAGCGCGATGTCTTCCTGTTAAATACCTGTATTTGCATGCCTTGATTTCATACCATAAAAGATGGCCTTGCATTACTTTCCCAATCATGGCAATTCCAGCCGGGAATACCAATAACCATTCTTCTTTCTTAATGCGGGGTGCTATATAACCCAATACGAACATGAAACCCCAAAAAATAGATATTCCCACTACCGCTCCCACGGAAAATTCCCTCGCCCTATCGATTGATGCACAAAAACCAAGACTCATTAAATATAACAGGATACATACAATGCGATATACCCCCCGGGGCCATGAATATTTTATCTCCGGCCCTTTAAAAATAGAGACCTGTTCCCCTAATCCCTGTTCCTGGAATTTCCGGGTAATGTCTTTAAGTTGGGGCGGTGGGGCGGAAAAATTACGTCTCTCCTCCACCAGGGTAGTGGTACGTTCCACCAGTAATTCTAGAATTTCCCGGCTGGAGACATCCAATCGTTTAGGTATAGTAACCTGGCGGAGGTTGTTGGAGATAAAAATAGTTCCGCTGCGGGCCCGGGGATTGGTTAAAAGATCGGAAATGATGCAGTTGAGGGATACCAGCGACATGCGGAAATTCTTCCCGGCGCGGGCATAGGATACGGTAAGCGCATCCCTTCCCAGGCTAAAAACCGGCGAAGTTAAAAGTACATGTAAACCGGTTCCCCCCCATACCAGGAAAATCCCGGCAAAGGGCAGCAATACCGGGGTAACACCAAATATACCAAACACCACAGCCAGGACCACGAAAAGCACCGAAATCAGTACCCTTACGATATAATAGCCACGATGGATGGAGAAGTGAATATCCCCCTGGGCAAGGGGGCCGGTGGGATCGTGAAATCCTGGTTTCATGTCAGTGTCCCAACGCCTCCTTATAATCCAGGTATAACACGATAAAATTGTGCAGGAAATGCAGCACCATGCACGGCCAAAGGGATCGGCTGTACCAACGAAACAGTCCCAACACCACCCCCAATAAAAAAAGGTATGGCCAGGAAATCGGGGCTGCGTGGATTATCGCAAACATGCCCGCCGTAATATAAATAACTTCCCATTTGCGGAATTTTTTATCGAGACGGGTTTGGATTAAACCGCGGAATGCGATTTCTTCCCAGATGGCCGGCATCAAGCATATAATAAATACCATCATCCCAAACCCAAAACCGGAGGTTATAAAAAAGTTACTGAAGGAAGGGTCCTTCTCCCCCAATAACCGGGCAATGGTATTATGATAGGAAAGATCTACCATGAGCAGCGGAAAAAGGGCGCCGATAGAGAACACGGTATATTTCAAGGTCTCCCGGTTAAATCGGAATAAGTCGCGAAGGGAAGTACGGCTTATCCACCAGAAGGATGAGATAAGAACGGCGTCCAGGCAGGAGATGATCAACAGCCCCGGCACTTTTTTTTTATTATCTATCCAGTAAAGTGGTATAATACTCGCCAGGTATACTGAATAGAAAATGATTATACTCTTAATAATGATCCACTTTTCATTGGTCTGGGTTAACCTTTCTTGCTGGTACCGGTGATTTTGATAGGAATTACAGTGGGGGCAATATATGGCGTCTCTATCGATAGGTTTCCAGCACTTACTGCAGTAGATAGCGCCGGGTGGTTGTCCAGGAGGGGTATTCATAACGGTAACTCCGGGTTATCTTTTCTGCAAGGCGGTTCTTTTGCCCTTGTTAAAGGCCAGGCCGGCTTTTAAACCTTTTATCAGCGCAATGATTATAAGAACGTTAATTATCTGGGCTGGCGACACCATCGCTTTGGGATTCATGGCGGCCATGACTATAATCTGGGTGATAAAAATGACCAGGACGGTTAATATGGCGACGAATGGATTTGATCGCGCCCAGATGAACAAAAGAAGAAAGACGGCCCCCATAAAAAAATTCACCCACATTTCGATTGTCATTAATGTTTTTAACTGGTTGAACGCCTTATGGTCCAATTCGAGGCTATTCTTCATACCTTCTAAGAGACCATTTTCAGTTCCGACAAAAATGTACAGGATAAAGGAACCAACCAATGTAAGCACAGCGATCCACATAATAATGGCGCGGGCGCGGCGAATGTGTTTCTGCTGCTGCTGCTCCACCAGGCTGCCCAGTGTTGCCCCTTGAGAAACATCGGCGCTGTTTTTCGCCGGGACCGGCGATACCGGTTTGGGTTTCTGCTGCTGCTCTGCCAAGCTGGCGGATGCTGCCGCGGGAGAAGTATTGGCGATTTTTTTTACCGGTTCCAGTGTTACCGGTTTGGGTTTCCACTGCTGGCTGTTTTTCAAACTGTTCGATGAAGTCCTCAAAGAAGAACTGCCGCTTTTGCTGGCCGAACTAAACAATCGGTCGCCGCAATTGATACAATACTTCTCGTCAACGGATTGTTCTTGCCGGCATCTACGGCAAATGACCATATCTGTCTGGCCTTTTTTCCCTATATTCATGGTTTAACCTCCACTTCCCTGTATATCATAACGGCAAAACCATGTCAATAAAATTCTGGGAGTTGGCTATTTCAATAAAAGTTTCTTAACCTTCATCTCCAACGAATTCAAGACAACTCTTCAAATCCCACATCGTTGGTGCAGTGCGGGATATGGTCAAAAGGAGGGGGGACAGGACACAGGCACAGGCAGGAAATCTTTTTTCCCAATGCCCGGCCTGTCCCCATTTTTCACTAATTTTTCCAAAGCAATAGCTGATCCTTTTTACCAAATGTTTTTACAAAGTGCTTCCAGAAACGACGATGACCGCTAATGCATTCATAAAATCCTTCGGTTGCCGACTGGGATCAGGTTTACAACTAAATTGCAGATTTTTGGACAGGTAAAAGTATCTTTTTAAGCTGCTATTTGATTGTGATACTTACATCCCAAGAAAAATAGCCATAAAGTTCTTTTCCTTTGTATAACGCAAACCAAACCGTGAAATTCTGGGTTCCCTTTCTAAGTACCGCGGACTGGTAAAACCAAAAATCCATATCTTTAAACTGCGGAGGTAATACATTCTTCCCACCTGGTACAGG
>JAUPLE010000066.1 GCA_030837085.1 Acidobacteriota bacterium
AACTATAACAATGCCAATAATCCGAATCATAAACAAGCGGGATTCCCTTTCGACTGCGTCATGTGCCACGGTTCCGAGGCGTTGGCCTGGCAGGGAGCGGGTTTTATCCACAGTAGGTTTATTTTAAAAGGGAATCATCTTACCGCCGCCTGCGCCGATTGCCACAAAAATGGGGTATACATCGGCACTTCTTCCCAATGCGTGAGTTGTCATTTAGCCGCTTACGATAACACGGTGAATCCCAATCATAAGGCCGCCGGGTTCGCCGCCGACTGCGAACGCTGTCACGGTTTTGATGCGCTCACCTGGTTAGGGGCTGTATTTAATCATTCGTTCTTCACGTTAAACGGCAAACATAAAACCATCGGCTGCACGGATTGTCATATTAACAACAAATACGCCGGCACTCCCAGGGAATGTGTGGGCTGCCATTTAACAGCCTACAATAACGCGGTAAATCCCAATCATAAATCCGCCGGGTTTCCCACCGACTGCGTTTCTTGCCATGGTACAGGCGCTGTTTCATGGCAAGGGGCAACTTTTAACCACTCGACTTTTCAATTAAAAGGCAAACATCTCACCGCTGCCTGCGCCGATTGCCATATTAACAATAAATACGCGGGAACTCCCAGGGAATGTGTGGGCTGTCATTTAACCGATTACAATGGCACGCTAAATCCCAATCATAAAGCCGCCGGGTTTCCCACCGACTGCGTTCCCTGTCACGGCGCGGAAGCCCTGACCTGGCAGAATGCCGTTTTTAATCACAGCCAGTACTGGCCGCTGCAAGGGGCCCATGTTTCCTTAGATTGTAACAAATGCCATTCCGCCGGTTACAACCTTCCCAGGGACTGTTACGGGTGCCATCGCGGCGATTATGAAGCAGCGTCAAACCCCAATCACAGGACCGCCGGGTTTCCCACTACCTGCGAAATCTGTCATTTCAGCACGCACACATCGTGGTCACAGGCGGTGTTTACCCATAAATTCCCTATTACCACCGGGAGACATTCGGGTTTTGCCTGCACGGATTGTCATATCAGTTCCAATTACTTAACCTTTTCCTGTATTAATTGCCATGCCCACACAAAAAGCGAAATGGATTCGGCGCACAACGACGTGAGGGGGTATACTTACAACAGCCAGGCCTGCTACACCTGTCATCCCGATGGTCGGGCGGAAGATTAAAGTTCTTTTTCTACAATATTGATGCCGATCTTTTCCAGCAGTTTATAGAGTAATTCCCCGCCTACCATGACAAACACATAGTCATTCGCGATGTGATGGGTATCGTGGGAATCGAAAAGGGTCACGGAAGTTTCACTGATTTCAGTCAGGCGACTGTTATAAAAAACGGTTATTTCCTTTTCAATAACCGTTTCATTGTGCCATTTGCCACGAACGGCTATATTTCCCCATGATAGACCAACCGTGTTCCACTGAAGATCAATATTATTTTTTTCAGCGTGGTTTGCCCGATGGCTTTTTGAAATTTTTCATCCGGGCTGTACCGTTTTAATTGATCTTCTGCTTCTTCACGTATTTTTTTGATATTTCCCGGGGGGAGGGTTTTCTTTTTTCCCTGGGGTTTGATGTATTTGATTTCGATAAGATACGAATACTTCAATTGGGGATATTGCGCCAGGAACGGCTCCAACACCAGGTCGGCATATCCTTTTTCCAGTTCTTTTTCCGAATAGACGATGTATAGGGCGGATAACCCGAGGTATACATTCAAAAACGCCTGGATCGCTCTTTCCCCGGTGATTAAATCCCTAATCCCCATAGATTTATCAACCTGTTGGGCAAGATATTCGATTAACGGTTCCCATTGACCGTGAAAGGCCATCTCTTTCATCATGGCTTCATATTTGCTCAAATCGATGGTAAATAAACCGGTTTCCTCGTAAGTTTCCTTGATATAATCGTAATACAAGCGTTTGACGGCTTCATTGGGAATTTTAAGCACCGCTTTTTTTTCTTCATCGATGCCGGTAATGGTTAAAAGACCGAAATAGTACAGCAGGGAAACGAAATGATTGGGTTTGGTCAGTTCATCGATGGGAAAACTTTTTATTAAGGAGGAATGTGTGAAACCGTCCGCGATGATTTGCCGGAGGATGGAGAAATTTCCATTGGTGCGTATGGCTCCTTTTTGATCGATGACTATCAAATGGCGCAGTTTCATATAATCGATCCTGGCGTTGTAGTCGATGAGTGTATCGGGCACCAGGGAATCTTTCATATATTCTTTCAGGAAATACAAGACGTGAACCGTGTTAAACACTTCGGAGGAGGCGTGGAGAGAAAACCGGTAATGGTTATACCATTGGCTCATCATTTCCAGCAGTTCCGGGGTGGAATGTCGGATTTTCCCGGTTTGCCGGTAATATTCGATCATGGTTTCAACTTCAGGCCGGGTAAATCCCATGATCTCGTTTAAATCCGAATCAAGGGAGATTTGTTCCGCGATATTGAACCCGGAGGTGACGTCATCCAGGGTGATAGGGGAAACGCCGGTCATGAATAACCGGGAAATAGGGGCTTCGGTATCGGTAGTGCCCGCTTTAAGGACATTAAAAAAAGCCCGGAAAAACCCCTCTCCATGGGTTATTTTTTCAAATTCCCGTTCACCGGATTCGGAAAGGATGGTATTGGCAAAGTTATCGTATTCGTCGATGATAACATATATTTTTTGGTCTTGAATTTTACAATACCTTAACAATGTTACCATCACTTCGGATGCGTTTTTTTTGGAGAATAATTCCTCTTTTGCTGTTTTTAAATCGATATCCAATAGTTTTTGATATTTCTGTACGAAACCATAGGCGGATTCTTTGATATAATCGAGGAAGGTTTCCTCTATCCCCGAAATATGGGGGCTGACGGCCGAAAAATTAAGTTTAAAAACCAGGTAACTGTTTTTTTCCCTGGTGGGGTTCCGGTGAATGTCGGTGCCCATGAAAAAATAATCGAAACGGTCTTTATAGTGGATATCGTAGTAAGCGTCCATTATACCCAGGAAGAGCGATTTCCCGAAACGGCGGGGGCGGATGAGAAATAAATAACGGCCTTTCTTTTCAATAGCGGCAATGTAACGAGTTTTGTCTACATAATAGCAATTACTTTGTCTAAGAATATCGAAATCCGACACCCCATAAGGGATTAGCTTTAGATCGTGTTCTTCTATCATCATGGACTTATCTTAAACCAAAAAATCCCAATTGTCAACCCTGGGCGTGGAAAAGCCAGGACTACGTCATTCTAAACAACTTTTTTAGGATTATCGCTGTTTTCGAGAGATTTGCAAAAAGCAAAGGAAACTCTTTACCGATTAGGTTTTCCAAAAAAGAATGACGTAGCCCCGACCTGGGGGGTACGGTCATTGACAACTTAATTAAAATCAAGTATAAATTGGAAATTGTGGTTTTTAAAGGATATTAAAAAAATGCCGGATTCTTCCAATATTACCGTTTTCGTTTCTTATGCCCATGAGGATAAACCTTATGCCGATGTTCTTTTTAAAGAACTGGAAAAGCATTCCAAAAGTTCGAATATCAAGAATATCCAATGGAAAACCTGGGTGGATGACAAAGACATCTTCATCGGCGACCAATGGCGTGAATCCATCCAGAATAATGTTAAAACATGCGATTTTGCCCTTTTGTTGGTAAGCCCCGATTACCTGGCTTCCGATTTTATCAAGATAGAAGAGTTTAACCGGTTTTTAGAGCGGGCAAAAAAGGAAAATTTTATTTTTTTTCCTATCCTGCTGCGGCATTGCAATTTCTCTCAATGGGAAGAATTGGCGAAACGGCAGTTTTTTATGCCGGGAGGCGCCGATTATGGGTCTCCTGATTTAAAAAACATTGCCTATGCGGACCTGGTTAAATTTCGTGAAAGCGACGGTTTCCCGCTCCCCAATTCCAACCTGGACCGTTATCATATGGAACTTATAGATGCCCTGGAAAACTCTATCGCCGCCCACCTGGATGTTTCGATGCCGGACAAAGAGGTTGAGAGTATATATACCGGTCTAAAAAAAGGTTCACGTGCCTATTATGATTTGCTGCGCGGACCTAACGGCAGGTTTCGCTATCTAAAGATTTCCGATATCCTCTTTACCGGTACTGAAACCAAATGGTTGGAGACCAATGTGGATATTGATAATGAAAAGTTTTATGGGGGTCCAGGCCCCGCGGCGCGGGGAGCCGATAAAAGTTTTACAAAAGAGCCCCCTGGCTGCCGGAGGCATTCAATAATAGAAGTATTGCCTATATTATGGAAATCGGAAGTCAAGCATGCGGTGATTGTTGGCGAGGGAGGAATGGGGAAAACCGTTTCGCTGATCCAGTGGTG
>JAUPLE010000622.1 GCA_030837085.1 Acidobacteriota bacterium
CCTCGTTCATAAAGGTATTGAAGGTCTGGATAAAATCAGCGGTGGTTGGATGTTTGAATTTGAATTTTTCCGCGTAATATTTAAAAAAGTTGTACATTTTTTCTTTTCCCACCAGGTTTTTGAGGCTTCTCAAAAAAATGGCGGCTTTGGAATAGACATTGGCTGAGTACTGCATTCCGTTGAGAAATTGCCATGAGTACTGGTTGACATTGTCGCCCGGTAAAAGGGACGCATAGCGTACGCGATCGGTCTCCCAGGTTTCGATATCGATGAAAGATGAATCCACGGCTGACGCAGAATCTTTGAAATATTCATCCAATATCTCCAACTCAAAAAACGAATTAACACCTTCATCCAACCATGCTTCCCTGGACTCATCGTTGCCCACGATGCCGTACCAATACTCGTGTCCGAATTCGTGGATGGTCACCAGTTCGGTGAATTTGAAGGCGTCGGGCAGCATTCGAAGATACCCGGCTGTGATCAGGGTAGGATATTCCATGCCGCCGGATCCGATGCCTTTAAAAGGCGGGTCCACCACGGTAATTTTCCGGTACGGGTATGGAAAGATGGTCCGATCGAAAAAATGTAAAGCGTATTTGAGGGAATGGAGATACCTGTCGATGGCTTTTTCATGCCCGGGCGCCAGCAGTAGTTCAATGAGAATTTCGTGTTTGCCGTCTTTTGTTATAAATTTATCATTAATTCGCTTGAACCGGGGGTAAGCGGTCCAGGCGAAATCGTGGATATTTTTCTCTTCATAGGTATAGGTTACTGTGCCGTCGACATGTTTATCGGTTTTCACCAGGTTGCCGGTGGCGCCCACGATGTATTTTTCCGGTAGGGTAATGGTGACGGTGTACTCCCCGTAATCGGCGAAAAACTCGGCGTTCCGGTGAAACTGATGACAGTTCCAGGTTCCGTCCGCCTGCAAAACCCCGATCTTGGGAAACCACTGGGCAATAAAAAAATAATCGTCCGCCTGGCCGGTGCGGTGGAAAATCTGGGGCAGCATTAATACGAACTGGATTTTTAGGGTGACGGAACTACCGGGCTGCACGGGTTCCGGCAGGGGAATTTCCATGACTGTACTGTCGTCCTTATTGCCGTCGTCCGGGGAGGGGTAACGTATCTGGTGGGTCAACACCTCGGTGCGCATACCGCCAATGAGATCGACTTCATTGATCTTTATTTCTCCGAATTTTAAGTGAGATAGTTGCTTTTTCGATTTTTTGAAATACCGGCTCTCTTTATTAAAGGTGGTTTTTTCACTGCGGAACGCATTATAATAGAGATGGAATCTGAGGTGATCGATGGGAACGCCGGAAGTATTGGCCCAGGTTAGGACTTCAGTCCCGGAGAGTTTACGAACTTCCGGTTTCAGTTGGGCGTCGATGATATATTTTACCACGGGGCCTTCGTAGGTCTTCACTTCCGCTGTGGCGGTTTGCTCCTGCCCGTTGGCCGGGAACGGCGCAGCCACGAAAATTACAAAAAGCAACACGATACCGATTATTTTAATCCTCATTTCTTCACTTCCTCTCTTCTTCATTTCCGCTCTTCCGTTCTTCCGCTCTTCTGCGCTTCCCCATTTCCTTTAATTTCTTCTCCCATTTCCAGGCGGTTTCGATAATATAATGGAGGTCATTGAACCGTGGTTTCCAACCCAGTTCGGCCTGGATGAGCCGGGAATCGGCCACCAGTTCCGGGGCGTCGCCCGGTCTCCGGTCGCAGGGAACGGCGCGAAAATCAACACCCGTCACTTCCCGGGCCGCGGCTACTACTTCGGCGACGGAACGGCCGGTCCCGTACCCACAGTTGAAGACCCGGCTTTTTTTCTCATTTTTCAAATAGTCCAGGGCCAGGAGATGGGCGGCAGAGAGATCATCGATGTGGATATAATCCCTGACCGCGGTGCCGTCATGGGTCGCATAATCACTGCCGAAAATTTTTAATTCCGGATAGTCCCCCAACGCGGTGCGCAGCGCCAGGGTCATCAGGTGTGTGGGTTTCCTGTAATCCTGGCCGATGCGCGCTTCACGATCGGCGCCGGCGACATTGAAATAGCGGAGGGCAATGTAATGGAAACCCGGATAAGCAGCGGAAACATCCTGTAACAACATTTCCGTTACGACTTTGGATTTCCCATAGGGATTGATGGGAATCATGGGGGCGGTTTCAGGAACGGGGACTTTTTCGGGTATGCCGTAAACCGCGGCGGTGGATGAAAATACGAATTCCCGGATGTTGTTTTCAATGCAAGTCTTTATCAATCGAAAAGCGTTCAGGGAGTTGTTTTCATAGTATTGAAACGGTTGGCTGACGGATTCTTCCACCACGATGGAGGCGGCGAAATGGATAACGCCCCGGATATTGTATTCCCGGATAGTCCGGGCCACCAGGGCGTCGTCGTTGATATTTCCCAACACAAAATCGCCGTACAGGACATTGTCCCGGCAACCGGCGGACAGGTTATCCAGCACCACGGGATTAAAGCCTTTTCCGTAAAGGTCTCTTACCACGTGGCTGCCGATATAACCCGCGCCGCCGGTTACCAATATGTTTTCTCTTGCCATTTAGATAGAATTCTCAGTGGCTTTAACTTTTAACCTGGATAAGTACTCAGTGATTTTGATGTCCTTGGGGCAGGCTTCCATGCAATTGAATATGGTATGGCAGCGCCAGATACCGTTCCTGTCGTTGATGATATCGACTCGCTCGTCGGCGCCGTCATCCCTGGAATCGGCAATAAAACGATACGCTTTTAACAGGGCGGCGGGGCCAAGATAGTTCTCATTACCCCATAAACTGGGACAGGAGGAAGTGCAAGCGCCGCAAAGGATACAGTTGATGACTTCGACAATCTGTTCAAAATCTTCGGGGCTCTGGTAGAACTCTTTGTCCGGGATGGATTTATTGAGTATCAGGTAGGGCCTTATGCGTTCCAGTTTGGCAAAGAACTCATCCAGGTCCACCACCAGGTCTTTAATGATCTTGAAACCCGGCAGGGGCTCGATTCTAAATTTATCGCCCTTGAACTGGTGCATGGAGGTTTCGCAGGCCAGGATATTCCGGCCGTTGACCTTCATGGCGCAGGAGCCGCAGATGGCGCTCCGGCAAGACCGCCGGTAAGACAACGTACCGTCGATATTCCAGTGGATCGTGTTCAAGATATCCAGTATCGTGGAATCGTCTTCTACTTCAGGCTCATATGATTTCCAGTAGGGTTTGGGGTCGCTTTCCGGGTTGTATCTTAAGACTTTAACTTTAATTTTTACTTTAGCCATGGTTCATCTCCTTTGGTTTTCCCGTTCATGTTAATATTTCCTTTCCTGCGGCGGGTACCGGTCCATGAAAATCACTACATCTTTCGAGTGATCCAGTTTGACGCCCTCGGCGGTTTTCCAGGCCAGGGTGTGCTTGAGCCAGTTTTTGTCGTCCCGGGTAGGATAATCGTTGCGGTAATGGGCGCCGCGGGATTCTTTCCTGGCGAGCGCGCCTTCTACGATGGTCTCGGAGAAACTCAAAAGGTTGCCCAACTCGAAAGCTTCCTGTAAATCCAGGTTATAAGCAGGGCCTTTATCGTCGATGGTCACTTCTTTGAATCGACCTTGCAGTTCTTTGACGATCTTTTTCAATTTCAGCATTTCCTCTTCGCAGCGGAAAACGCCGGCGTATTTGCTCATACTGGCCTGCAGCTCTTCGCGGATAGGCGAATATCGTTCTTTACCTTTGCCGTCCATGAGGGCGGAAATTTTAGCCTGGGCGCTGTCCAGCGGGTTAGCCGGGAGGTTTTCATAACCGTTGGCTTTGACGAATTCGGACATATATGCGCCGCCGATGCGCCCGAAAGTGACGGCGTCTTGCAGGGAGTTGGTGCCCAGCCGGTTGGCGCCGTGGAGTGAATGACAGGCCGCCTCGCCCGCGGAATAAAGCCCTTTCACTACGGTTCCTTTGGCGTCCTTGATGACTTCGGTATGAATATTGGCCGGGATTCCGCCCATGGAATAATGGGCCGTGGGCTGGATGGGAATCGCCTGGGTAATGGCGTCCACATTCAAATAGTTGAGCGCCAGGTCATAGACCTGGGGCAGGCGTTCCATGATACGTTGCTTGCCGATGTGACGCAGGTCCAGGTACACGTAATCCTTGCCGTCGATGCCCCTGCCCTCGTTGATTTCCGTCTGTTCCGAACGGGAAACCAGGTCGCGGGGGCCCAGTTCCATCTTGGTGGGGGCGTAGTTCTTCATGAACCGTTCGCCCTGGTTGTTGATAATATAGGCGCCCTCGCCGCGTGCGGCTTCGGAGAGCAGGATGCCGTGTTTATACAACCCGGTGGGGTGGAACTGGACAAATTCCATATCTTCCAGCGGCAGGCCGCATTCCAGGATCAATCCCAGGGCGTCGCCGGTATTGGCATGGGCGTTGGAAGTGATTTTAAAGGCCCGACCGTAACCGCCCGTGGCCAGCATGACCGCTTTGGCATGGAAAATATGCAGACCGCCGTTACGGACATCCCAGGCCACCACGCCGCGGGAGATGTCATTATCGATCAACAGGGAAAACACCTGGAATTCGCTGTAGAAGTGGACGTGATGTTTCACGCACTGTTCGTACAGGGTGTGCAGGAGTACGTGCCCGGTGACGTCGGCGGAGAAGCAAGCCCTGGGGGCGCTGTGGCCGCCGAAGGGCCGTTGATTGATGCGCCCGTCTTCGGTCCGGGAAAAGGGTACGCCCATATGTTCCAGGTCGTAGACGGTTTTAATGGCTTCATGGACAAAGAGTTCGATAACATCCTGGTCGGCCAGGTAGTCGCTGCCTTTGACCGAATCGAACATATGGAGTTCCGGCGAGTCTTCCGAGGTATTGGCCAGGGCGGCGGCGATGCCGCCCTGGGCGGCGCCGGAATGGGAGCGGGTCGGGTAAACCTTGCTCAGTACGGCCACCTGGCGCCCGTTTTTAGCGATCTCCAGCGCGGCTCTCATCCCGGCCAGACCTGCACCCACTACTACTGCATCGATTTTATGATATTTTTTGGCTTCATCTACTTTCATGATTGCATTCCTCCACTTATGCTCCAAATTTCGTTAAATCCAGGCTGGAGATTTTAATGATGGTCATGGTGCCGACAAAAAGCAGCGACAGGCCCACCAATAAAATCAAGCTGAAGATAACGATTCTCCAGGACCGGCTGTGAATATAATCCTCGGTCACCATCCAGACGCCGTTAAGGCCGTGGTAAAGCGCGCACACCAGGAATAAGAACTGGAACAGGTTAAACCAGGGAGATTGCATTTTGGCTACCACCTCTTTCCAGGGGGGCGTGACTCCCTTGCTGAGAAAA
>JAUPLE010000623.1 GCA_030837085.1 Acidobacteriota bacterium
CAATCTATGCGCACGGATTTACGTCAATTAATTAGCATGGCAGACGAACAATTCGCAAAGTTAATGACCACGCTGACCGCTGAGGCTCGGTATGGTCCGAGGCTCTTAAGCCTGACGCCGTTAGAACCGGGTTTTTGGAATAAACCTGGTTGGCTCAGCCAAAAAATTCGTTTGACCCTGTGGTGCGAGCATTCCCGAATTCCTTTGCCGGAATTGTGCAAGGATCAGTCCCGCGGCGTATATGAATTCGACCGACCTCGAAAGTGGTTGAAGAAGGCAGCCCCGTATGTCAGATTTGTGGCTGGCACCTTGAGACTAATCCTGCCCGTAGCCGGGTCCGCTGTTAAATGGGCGTTGGATGACGCCGAATACAAAAAGATCGATGAAGACCTGGACCTGTCCCAGAAATCTTTTGACGCGCTTTTGGGGGCAGAGGAAGCCGCGGATAAAGCACTTATTGGCGACCACCAAGATAACCTGCCGGATGTGGATCAACAGGAGGAACCGTGCGATGAATTCCCCTATGGTCACCCCACGTTGGCGCAGGTGGGTTTACTGCGTGAATTACACGCCCTGATACAGAAACGCGATCCGAGTTTTGGAGGCTTAGTCCGGGTCAGGAATAAGCGGGGCGAATTTCTTTGGGTTCATCCGGATTTCCAGAAAGAATACTAAACCTGTATCCGCCGCCTGATTTTATAAGCCGGTAGAGTAGTTGCGGAGGTTTCCCGCTTCCCTCATCGAACCGTGCAAGCGGCTCTCACTCTATTGGTGGATACATGACTAAAGTACTTGTCATGCGCCCTTTGCCAATCTATAGACGCGCGCTCTCCCCAACCACCCCGGACGCCCCCCGTCGGGTTCTTTCTTATTCCATCGCTTGCAAAATCATTCAAGGAGAACTTATGATGATAAAAAATTTTAGAATGGTCATTGATCTTACAGTCAATATTTCAGAAATGATTACCCCCGAATTAATCGAACAACTCAAAACAGAAAATATCGAGTATAATTATCTCACTCTTGACCGAGAAAAACTGGATAAACTCTAGGCAATCATATCAACCATTATCAACAGTGAAAAGCATCATAGGGATTGCCTCTTAGGGGCTATAACCTTCCAACTTACGTCGCAGGGCTTCGATGACGCGCTAGCAGACCCGGAAATAGTTGACCATACAATTGCCAATTAGAAAAATAAAAAGATTCCGGGGGCACAGTGGCGCAGTGACTCGCACCGCTGGGAAAAATGGAGGATTAGCAGGTTAAAAAAGCTTGATTTTTTCCTTAACCTATGGTATATATACTTTTTTGTGAAATCCAGTAATATCAAACATGTTTAAAACTCGGTTAGAATTGCGAAATGGAATAAGGTTAGACTCAGGGGCGGGAGCCTATATAACTTGATTAATAGCGGCCGAATGCTGTAAAATAAAATGGAGTAATTATTGATATGCCCACCAAAACTACGTATCCAAAAGGCAGTCCTGTCCATAGAGAGTTAAAACATTCTCAAAATTTCATCTGTCAACCGCGCCTTGTGGAAGAACTTATCGAGTTGTCTAACATCGAATGCAATGATTTAGTTGTCGATATCGGAGCCGGAAAGGGCATAATCACAAAGGGACTGCTGGAACACGCGGGTAGAGTCATTGCTATCGAACAAGATCCCAGACTCGCAGAGGAACTATCATCCCTTAACTGCAAAAACAACTTTCAACTGGTGATTGGCGATTTCCGCAAATGGATACTTCCAAAAGAAAAATTTAAAGTCTTTTCAAATATTCCGTTTAATGTTACTACCGATATTATTGCAAAATTGACCTCCCCTGTCAGTCTGGCAACCGATATATTCCTTATCATGCAAGAAGATGCGGCTTATCGGTTTACAGGAATGCCTTATCGCAGTAATTCGCAAAACTCAATATTACTTGCGGTTGATTTTTCAATTCAAATCATTCGGAAACTCAACAATGATTATTTTAAGCCAAAACCCAATGTGGGCCTTGTATTCACTCATTTTCACAGATATTTAAAACCACTCGTTGCAAAAAAAGATCGGCAGCATTTTCACGATTTTGTCGTCTATGGCTACAATCAATGGGCTCCAAACATCCTTCAATCCTTCAAAAGAATATTTTCAAATAAGCAGCTCGAAATTATTAACAAAACACAGAAGTTAGAAGGCCTAAAGCCATCAGAACTATCGATTATGCAGTGGATCGAACTGTTCAATACATATTGTCAATACGTTCCGGAACCTAAACAGCGCCTCGTAAAGAAAAGTGAGAAGCATTTAAAAATTGAACAGAAAAAACTCGATAAATGGCATAGATCGCGTCAATATTGAAATTCCTTCTGTAGAAACCATAATAATTGACTATTATGCTTAGAACTGATAACTGCTACCCCCTTGTGCCAGAGAGTTCTATCCAGGAGTCGCTAATTGCCTCTTTTAAAGAGGGTGTCACTCCCTCGTTGCAATACCATCGTAACACTGAACTACTTGCAGACCTGGCGTTGAAAATACTAGATAGAATTAAGAGAAATGCCAACCCGGAACATATCCTAACCATTGTCCACAGCCTCATTAAAAACCAGGATTATCGCCTTGTTGCCGATTATTTATATGCCCGGCGTACTAACAAAAAAGAGATATTGAATATATTTGAACGACTTATCGCGACAGATAACCCCATAGAAATAAATAGAATACGATATCAATTGGCATTTGCCCGCTTTCTCAGTGCGGTTCCCTGTCCAGGGAAGGCCAATATTTCAATAGTTTCTCATCTTGATGATGTCTTTTCCGAATCATTGCAAGGAACAGCCGTTTATCTAATCGATTCATCGATGGCATTACCTTTGATTGCTCTCCTTCACGATGTTGGGGTTGAGTTAGGAATCTTTATCGAACAGCAATATAATTTTCCTGGTCTTAACGCCCTTATACGACAAGGCGTTGTGCGGACCTGGGTTTTGCCAGACGGTAAAGCCATCGTTAGCAAACGAGATAATCCCCAAAAACCAGGACGGTTCCGTAAAGAACAATTTAATTATAAAGCCATTCTGTCTAGAATGGAGAGAAACACCACCCTGCTTCTCGAAAAAGCCATAAAGAAAAAGGATATCTTACTCAAAATTGCTCAGCCATTTGCTTACATTTGGGATGGCTGCTCGAGAAGGAATTACGCACTGTCTATCCAGAGTGACGGCATTTCCCTTGAAGACTTATTGATGAAAGAGCGTGATCAAGCCATGCGTTTTGACTATTTGACTCATTGCCGGTTGATTCTTGATACACTTTATGAGAGCGGTATCCTTTGGGGAGATATGAGCCCGCGTAATATCCTGGTGCAGCAGACAGCCCAGACGATTTCTTATCATATCTTTGATTTTGAAAAAACCCAGGTTATGGATGAACCAATTTCTATTGAGAAACGGAGAGAGCACTGCCGGGGACAGATTTGTGTGGAAGAATTCGGAATCATCTGTACACCGGAAGAGATGCAAAAATGCTTCCATGGTTACTTTAATCCGAAGGAATGGGATTTTGAATCGGGCGAGGCGCTGCGGTTTCCCCAACGCCCAGAAGTAGCCGATATCCTGAAGGGACGAGGTATCCATGATGTTACCCTTGGAAAGTACAATCAAACGGATTGGGACATGATGAATGCACGAATCCCTGATATTGATCCGCTAACCGGGGAACGCAGATTTCCCGGCCATTTGAATTTTAAAGTCGAGCATTATCTAAGCTGCGCCGGTTATCAAAATGCCGGGGACTATGAACGGAAAACGACTGAAATTTTAATTGCCGCCAAACAATATGACTGTTATAATACTATTGTCGTATTATTAACCGAGGCCACGGATATTATTGAATCGGCTTTTCTCAAAACAGAATTCGACTATATTCTTGATAATAAATCAACAGAATGGGTAATACCTCCAAAGCAACCCATTCGCATACTTACCCATACCATTGATGTATTCTACCGGTCTCGAAAAGACAAAAAAACGTTTCAAAATTTGTCTAGCCGCTGGAGGAGTGCCATGATCGAGGAAGAAGAATTACAGAATGGAAGAATTTAGTAATTATATACAGGATCACATCGCGGTAGCAGTAGATGAAACAATTCGTCTAGGAACGGTGGATTTTCGTTTAGTGAGCAATGTGCCCGGATTTGCAGCACTTCAGTATTTTAGTAAAGTCGCTCGACTCCCCAATCACGGTAAGAGAACAGTATTTGAGCTGTGGTGCGTATCATTGAAAGAATCCTCCCTCGATCGACAATATATCCAGGCGCATATTGATCAGACGTACCGCGGCAAGAGCTTCACGGATGGATATTATGCGACAGATCATTTCGGTTCACCTGTTTACCTCGTCACCTGCGGACATCGTTATTTCGTATTTGGTGAACAGTTGGAGCGTGTCGTTTGGCCATATTTCGTAAAATATTTTTTAATGCTGCATACCTTAAATGGAGAAGCGCTTCAACTTAAAGGAGCAGCTTGTAAAATTGGGTCGGCAGGCACACTTATACTTGGCCGGGGAGGGACGGGAAAAACCGTCTTTCTCACACAACTCTGTTTACACGGCGCGAAATTCATAACGAATTCCCATGCGGTAATCACAAAGGGCCAGGTCATCGGCGTTGCCAGTTCAATTCGTATTAGACCCGGCCATTGGTTTTCCGACTTAACCGCAAAAGTCGAAAATACCCCGGCTCTTAAATCAGGCGAAATCATTATAGACCCCTACGATGTATTCGATATCCGTGTGAAAGACCAGGAGCCGGTAGAGATAAAAAACCTGTGTATTATTGATTTTCAAAAACCCGGTTGCCATATCATAAAGGAACTTTCGGAACAAGATGCTTATAATTATGCTGAACAGTTCTCTTTGGCAATTAATGTTTATCGTTTAGAAGAGGATTTACTTGATCTCTATAAAAATGATCCCTGGAAATTTTCCCAGGCCTATAACAAAATGAAAATCCAACTTCGAGAGATAGTAGCGCGCAGTCGCTGTTATTACATCAGCAGCGACGTGCTTGAAAAAACATATCGAGATGAAATCATCGCTTTGCTTTCGTCATAAAAAGCAGGGCCAGGTAGCTATAATGACATATGGACATATTATTTCATTCGCGGATTTGGAATCGCTGCGCAGCCAGTTATCCGGGCAGACGCTCGTATTAGGAACCGGTTGCTTCGATCTATTGCATGTTGGTCATTTGTATTTTCTCAAGGACGCACGAAAACAAGGCGACGTCCTCGTTATCGGGATAAATAGCGATCAGGCGGTACGGGCCATAAAAGGGTCCACGCGGCCAATTATCCGACAGGAGGACCGGGCGGAACTCATTGCGGCATTTCGCTTTGTTGACCATGTCTTTATCTATGACGATGTAGCGGCGGATGAGTGCATCCTTAATCTCAAACCAGATGTTTATGCCATCGGTGAAGAGAGTGTAAAGGCATATCCCGGTGAATTAGCCGCGGTAAAAAGTATTGGCGGGCGTATCCATGTTGTAAAACGCATTCCCTTTATCTCAACCACCTCTGTTGTGGCAAACATTTTGAACGAAAACACATCTATTTAATTGAGTATTTATCACCATTAATTATAATACAATATTAACGAGGCAAAAAATGAAAAGTACCCCACAAAGAGTCTTAGGTATTAATTGTGCTCACGATGCTTCCGCTTGTTTGATAGTGGATGGAAAAATTCATACGGCAATATCGGAGGAACGTTTGACCCGGAAAAAACACCAGACAGGATTCCCTTGCAGGGCCATCTTTTACTGTTTAGAGGCCGCGGGAATAGCAGATATTAATTCCGTCGATTGCGCCGTGATGAATCAATACCCAAAAACCGATTATGAACATAACTTGCGGTCCCTGCAATACGCAAACCAAATTATCATTAACCCATCTCACCATCTATTACATGCCTACTATGCCTGGTATGCTTCGAATTTTGATGAAACAGCAATTCTCATTGTTGATGGTAGTGGTTACCATTATGGAGAATATGTGAAACGGAATAGCCCCCTTTTAGGCAAAAAACCCGAATTCTCCGAAGTAGATGAAGCGGACGCGATATTTGTCATAAGAAACGGTGCTATTGAACTGGTAGAGAAGAGATGGGGCCTCTGGCAAGCCAGCGACCCTTATTTTCGTTTTCCAAGTTTGGGCCACATGTTTTCCTTAGCTTCTCAATACATATTTGGGTCTCTTGATTCCTGGGTCCATGCAGGAAAAACCATGGGACTTGCGCCATACGGCGATCCGGATGCACTGCCTTTCCGGATTGTGAAAAAAATAGATAACCAGTTAGATATTGATCCCAATTGGATTTTAAAACTCCCGAAACGAGTCGAAGATGTACCTGTACATGAGGTAAAAATTTACAGGGATATTGCCGCGAAGGTTCAAAAAGAGTTGGAAGAGGCTATGCTTTTCCTTGTCGAACGCGCTTATCAAAAGACCCAATGCCCAAACCTTTGTTTATCGGGCGGCGTTGCATTAAATAGCGTTACGAATGGGAGAATCATCTGCGAAAGCGCATTTAAAAATGTATTTATCACTCCCGCTGCCAATGACAGCGGCATTGCGATAGGTGCGGCGCTGTATGGTTACTACCAGCTAAATCAAACCATCCCGTCGGTCAAATATGAAAGCGACTTTCATGGCAAATCCTATAACGATAGTGAACTATTAGCAGCAATTGCAAACGACCCACGTATTACTTACGCGGTCGAGGAGAATGCCGCCGAAAGCGCCGCGTATGACATTGCCGACGGAAAAATCATCGGTTGGTTTGAGGGAAAAAGTGAGTTTGGTCCCAGGGCGTTGGGACACAGAAGTATCCTGTGTGATCCGAGACCGCCCTTCATGAAAGATTTACTAAATGCAAGAGTCAAATTCAGGGAATCATTTCGACCTTATGCCGCGAGCGTATTGTCTGAGCATACTTCAGAATATTTTGCTATCCAGCAGCCAAGCCCTTATATGCTTTTGGTTGCCCCGGTTTACCCCGGAAAAAGGGATGTTATTCCCGCGGTTTGCCATGTAGACGGCACCTGTCGAATTCAGACAATCGATAAAAATTTTGAAGGAAACTATAGACATCTCATCGAACACTTTCACAAGATAACAAAGGTCCCCCTGATACTCAATACTTCATTCAATATTCGCGGCGAACCCATTGTGGAATCACCCGAACATGCGCTGGCATGTTTTTTAAGTTCCGGCATGGATGTTTTATACATAGGCAACTATCGCATTCAAAAGATCGTATTGTCGCCTCGGCATGATCTCGATAAACTTGACACGCTGATACCGGTTTTAAATGACGGTCTGCAAATGATTTCTGAAAAAAAATCTCAGCGTAATGGCTGGACTGAATCCAAAGAAATGATTCAAACGCGAACCGGTCATCAAGTGCAGTTGGATAAATCACTAGTTAAGGCAATAAAATTAGTAAATGGTCAGCGCACAGTAAAGGAAATAATGGCAATGCTTAATGATGACGCCGCCGGCGAACTAGTTTTATTAATGCAAAAGTTACAGCAAAGCGGTTTGATCTCATTTTTGTGCAAAAACCAGGAAGCGGGGTAAAAACAAATGGCCGTATTGGTAACGGGAGGGGCTGGATTTTTAGGCTCTCATATTGCCGAAGAGTTGATTAATATGCAATATGATGTTGTGGTGCTGGATGACCTTTCAGGCGGTTTTCTTGAAAATGTTCCCGGAGGCGCAACCTTTATCAAAGGTAATATTACTGATGCCGAGATCATCAAGCAGGTATTTCAAACATACGAGATTGAATACATATTTCATCTTGCCGCATATGCCGCTGAGAATCTTAGCCATTTTATTAGACGGTTCAACTATGAGAACAACGTTGTCGGCAGCATGAACCTGATAAATGCAGCCATTAACCACCACGTTAATTGCATCGTATTTACATCTTCATCGGCAGTTTATGGAAATAACCAATTACCGTTCCATGAAGAGTTACCCCCAATACCGTCCGATCCCTATGGCGTTGCAAAGTTTGCCGTAGAACAGGACATTAAACTGGCAAACATGATGTTTAATTTACCCTATATTATATTTCGACCACATAATATTTATGGCGAACGGCAAAATATAGGTGACAAATATCGTAATGTCGTGGGGATATTTATGAATCAAATCTTACAGGATAAGCCCATGACTATTTTTGGCGATGGCCAACAATCACGCTCTTTTAGTTACATCAAAGATGTGGCGCCCATCATTGCAAAATCGATACATCATCAAGATGCTTATAACCAGGTTTTAAATATAGGTTCCGATGCCGTAGTGACTCTAAATGAATTGGCGGCAAACATTGCTTCTATCATGGCTGTTAAACTTCGTATTGAATACCTGGATACCAGGCATGAAGTCAAACATGTCCATGCCGCGCATGAAAAAATAAAAAAAATATTTGGATTATTTGCAGAGACACCCCTGGAAGAAGGATTGAGAAAGATGTTTAACTGGGTTAAGCAGCATGGCAGTCGAACTTCAAAAGATTTTGAACCCCTTGAAGTGACAAAAAATTTGCCTGGTGTTTGGAGAAAGAGGGAATCATGATCGATGTTTCAGTAGTGATAGTCAATTGGAATACACGCGAGTTGTTGCATCAGACGCTCACTACCTTATACAAAGAGACTATTAATACCAGTTTCGAAACCATTGTATATGATAATGGATCAACGGACGGCAGCGTCGATCTTATCCACGGAGAGTGGCCGCAAGTGTCTCTCATAGCCAGTCCTATCAATAGGGGGTTCGCCGTAGGCAACAATTCCGGTTTTCGCCAATGCCGGGGGCGCTACATCCTTCTCCTTAATAGCGATACCATTGTCCTGGCCAGTACGATTAAAAGTATGACGCGTATTCTTGACGAGCATCCCGATGCCGGCTGCGTCGGTTGTCGCCACCTGAACGGTGACGGCTCTCTTCAGCGATCTATGGACAATTATCCAAGTCTTCTAAATGATTTCCTGAGTTACACGGAATTACATCGCTTGAATATATTTCAACCCTTATTGCGCAAAAAATTTGCCTGGTGGAGTGATCACAATGCGAGCCGTAAAGTAGATTGGGTAAATGGCGCGTGCATGATGGTTCGGCGTGAAGTAGTGGAGCAGGTAGGTGGCCTGGATGAAGAATTTTTTATCTATGCTGAAGAAATCGATTGGTGCTATCGAATGAGCAAAGCCGGTTGGAATATCTATTTTACACCGGAAGGCGAAATTATACACCTCGGGGGTAAAGCTATGGACAGCGTACCTGACCGACGCCTAATCTTGAAATATATCGGTCAGTACCGCTTCTATCGCAAACACTACTCTATCTGGCGGCAGTTCCTTTTCCGTATTCTTGTCGCCGCAATCGCCATCTCCCGCATGATGTTGATCCTATTTCTCCAGGTTACAAAACTCTTGCGCCGATCAATAAGCTCAACAAAATGGGAAAAGTTGACTCAAGAACCGATCGTAACCTCACCGGCAGCCATGCTGCGCGTTTGGTGGAAAATTTTATGGTTACCCAAAAAATTACAATAGTTTTAGAAATCCTGCCATGACATTTCAAATGCTATAAAATTCCAGGAATGGAGAGAAAATGACGCTGATATTATCACCACAACCTACGGATCGATACCAGGAATCAGAACATTTACTGCGCCGCGCAGAAACCTGTGACGCCTGGGCAGCTACACGCAGAAAACAATATAACTCTATAGAAGGGGCGTTTCCAATTTATGCAAGCCGCGCACAAGGCGCGTATCTTTGGGATGTAGACAACAACCGCTATATCGATTACACCATGGGGTATGGGACGGTTGTTCTCGGTCATGCCGATCCACGAGTAAACGACGCCGTAATTCAAGAACTCAAAAAAGGGACTTGCCTTTCACCACTGTGGAAACCGGCCCAGGTTGAATTAACCGATCTATTAAAGTCGGTCATTCCAGGCGCGGAAATGGCTTTTTTAATGAAAACCGGTTCAGATACAACCAGTGGGGCGCTTCGATTGGCACGAATTTATACAGGCCGAAGTAAAGTTGCGCGCTGGGGCTATAATGGATGGCATGATTGGTCAACTCCACGGCCACTAGGCGTACCATCATCGATCCGAGCGGAAACTCTTGATTTTCATTATAACGACCTTGCCTCGCTCAAGGCACTATTCAAGGAATACCCGGACCAAATTGCCTGCGTGTTAATGATGCCGTTTGAAGTTGAGAAGCCATATCCAGGATTCCTCCAGGAGGTCAAAGCCACTGCGCATGAGCATGGGGCGCTTTTCATCCTTGATGAGATGCGCTCCGGTTTCCGAATGGCGCTTGGCGGGGCGCAAGAATATTTTGGAATTCACGCAGATCTGGCAACGTATAGCAAGTCAATGTCAAATGGTTACCCGATATCTGCGATTGTTGGTCGAAAGGATATTCTCCATGGCGTTGGTCGAACAAAAATGACCGCCACTTTTTTTGCAAATTCGGCAGAGATGGCCGCTGCCATTACCACAATCTCTATATTAAGGGAAAACAAGGCCATCCCCCATATTTGGGCAATGGGTAAACTCTTTCAAGAGGGCATCCAGGATATCATTACCGAGTATGCCGTACCAGCCAGAATTGTAGGTTATCCGCCATTCCCCTTTATAGAATTCACGATGCCCGACGATATGGAAATTGAAAACGCGAAAACCATATTCTACTCAGAAACCGCTAAGTTAGGTGTGTTGTTTCATCCCAATCATCATTGGTATATATCCGCCGCACATACCGAGGAAGACATCGGGAATACGATCGAGGTGTGCAGGAGAGGCTTTGAACTTGTTTGCAAGACACTCAATGGGAATTGATTATGAAAAAAGAACTTTCGCTGGCGAAACAAATATATAAATCCAGGAAGCCTTTTATCTTTTTTCATACCCACGAGGTAACCAAAGAAGTCCTATTGGCAGCAATTAATGAAAACAAGAGCATGGATATTGACATATGCGTTGATGATACAGGGATGCCTTACTTAGGCCATTCAAGAGAATATTATGAAAAACTGTCTGAGCCGTGGGATCAATCCATTCCTCTGTGGGAAGCAGTGGAATTACTGGCCAATGCGAACATCCCGGTTATGGTAGATTGCAAACATTATGGAGCATGGCGTTACGTCGAGGATGTGGTTACCAGGCTTGGTGCGGCAAACTGCCTGGTACACGCATTTATTTTTGAATTCGATTTCCATTACATACGGCATGATGACTATTATGTGAGGTGTGAATGGTTGCCAGTTGAACAACTTAAATATTTGAAAAGCAAATTTCCTGCAATTACGACAACTGCAAGTGCGAGAGGTCTGCCTCCGGATATACTAATCTCTGATCAATATCAAAAATTGCTCAAGGACATAAAGAAAATTCTTATCAGCAACCAGGTCGATACCGTTTGTCTTAACGTCCCAGACAATACATTTTCAAATAGAGCTCTTCAATTTTTCCTGGCTGATAACATCCTCCCTCATGTTATGATAGACAAGATAGATACCAGCGGCTTGACGGAATTGTATATCGGGGAAACCGATTTATTAGAATCAGCGTCAAAATACACAAATAATAAAACCCAAATCGAGGCCAATCAATGACACCTTTAAAAGTTGTCAGGAATTTGATCACTCTCTTCTGGCCAGAGCGTCGGAAAATGAGAGAACGTTTAGCTGATTTCCCTGTGAGTAAAGAGCTTTTTTATAAATTTGGCAATTTACGCTGCCACTATGGCTACTCTCAAGTGCGTGATGTGCATCTGTACGATCCTGAATTTCCCTGGGCTATCACCTGTACACCATCGGAAGCGGAACTGCTCTATACCCTGGTGTCTAAGTTTCATCCCCGGCGCCCCCTGGAGATTGGTTCTTATATGGGTTGGAGCACTGCCCACATTGTTTTAGCTTTGAACAATACGAAGCTACAGTGTATTGAGCCCTTTTTCGAGACGGACGCATTTTTTAAGCACAGAACCAGTGAACGTGCTTTGGAACGTTTTCGTCAAAACATGAGCATGTGTGGATGTTGGGACCGCATTGATTTGATTTCCTTACCTTCTCCTGGCTGTCTTAAGGAGCAATGCCCGGAGGGTGGCTGGGATTTTCTTTTCTTAGACGGATGGCATAATCACGGCCAGCCCCTCAAAGACATAGAAGGCGTGCTTCCATATTTGAGACCACAGGCCGTTGTTGTATTGCACGATCCGTGGGTGCCGGATGTCCGTGACGCTATGCTGCGTTTGATGTACTACGGGTTTTCAGTCTACTCATTGGATACAGCCAACTTCCTGACAGTATGTTTCCGGGGAGAACCTTTTGCGGGATGGGACGAATTTTGCGGCGTGGCTTCTGAAATGCGCCATCGACTGGAGCAAGCCAGGGTTATGCGGCGCTACCTGGGGCTTTGTGAAATGAGCATTCATACGGTGTGTGACGCCTTTAAAATTCCTTGCCGTTATCATAGCGACTCATGAAAATCAAGGATGTTTCTTATGTGATTGTTCAAGCGGGTGGTAGGGGTGAACGACTCGAGCACTATACTTTCAATAAACCCAAATGCCTGCTTTCCGTCAACGGGGAGCCGATGTTATACCGGCTTTTTAGTCACTTCCCTAATGCACATTTCATTATCATCGGCGACTATCACTACCATGTATTGGAGAAATATCTCAAAGTGGTTCCTCCTGGAGTGGACGCCGAACTCCTACGTTCTCAGGACAAGGGGACCCTGGCTGGGATCAAAGAAGCGATCAGCCGCATAGAAGATCCACTGGCACCTCTCACTATTGTGTGGAGCGATTTGCTTTTCGAGGTATTTCCCGACGGCGAAGTGAACGACAATCCTGTCATTGGATTGAGCCGGAGCTTCTTATGTCGCTGGAGTTTGGATCTCAGGGGGAAATTGGTTAACTTACCCTCAGATAAGCGAGGCATTGCAGGTTTTTTCTGTTTCCCCAACAAACAATTCTTAACTGGGTTGCCGGACAGCGGTGAATTTGTAAAATACCTTTCCGGGTTGGATTATTGCTTTATACCCTTATATTTGGATGGTGTGTATGAACTGGGCTCCCTGGAAGCGGTGTATGACTTCCGTGAAAACCACCCGGTGACAAGATTTTTCAACAGTATCGAAATAAAAGAACATGTAGTGGTCAAGCGTGCGCGCGATGCTGCGTTTGCTCATTTGATTGATAAAGAAACCAATTGGTATGAGAAGGTGTCACAGGTAGGATTTAAGCGTGTGCCGCGTCTGATTTCACGGCATCCCCTTACCATTGAACGAATTAAAGGCTGTCATGCTTTTGATATCGAGGCGCCCGAAGCCAAGAAGCGGACAATATTGAGCAATATGCTGGATTGTTTCACTGACTTGCATTGTATTGAGTCAATACCGCCCGATTATGAAGCGGTACGCGACGTATATTATCAAAAAACAATAGACCGCGTGGCCAGTGTCCAGGAACTCATTCCAAATGTGAAAGAAGAAACTTTGCACGTCAATAATGTGCATTGTCGCAATCCTTTTCATCCAAAGCATAGGGAATGGTTCAGTAAGAAAATCCAGGCCCTGGAAGTCGAGGATTTCTCTATAATTCACGGTGACCTGACCTTTTCGAACATACTGATCGATAAACATGATCAGCCCTGGCTGATTGACCCGCGCGGGCATTTTGCAAAAGTTCTTTTTTACGGGGATCGGAATTATGACTGGGCCAAGCTTTATTACTCTGCAATGGGCAATTACGACCAGTTTAATCGAAAACGTTTTCGTTTAAAAGTAGAAGGAGCAGTGGTGAAACTCGATATCGCCTCCAACGGATGGGAATCTCAAGCCCTACTGATACGTGAGCGATTTGATGGAGATTTCGCTGATATCGAGTTAATTCACGCCTTGATCTGGCTTTCCCTGAGTGGTTATGTCAAGGATGATTATGATTCAATATTAGCGTCCTTTTATAATGGTTTGTATTGGCTGGAGCAGACCGAATCATGAAAGAACAACAATTGAAGGCTGCGTACCATCGTGATCATGGAGTATGGAGTATGGAGTATGGAGTGAATAAGTTATGAAGCGAGAATTCGAGCGGATAGATGGTTTTCTTCGGCAATGGTCCGAACATTCCGGGCCCTACCTTATCCATGCTAATCGTGTTATTACCTATCAACAGGCCTTTCGTTGTGTTGAAAAAGCCGAAGCTCTTCTTCGTTCGCTGGATATTACCAGGCAAAATGTGGGACTGTTTGCGGATAATTCCATAGAGTACGTACTCGGATACTTTGTTAATATGTTTTCCCGGAACACAAATATCCCGATTAATGTTAAGTTGACCGATTATGAAATCAAAGCTGAGTTGAAATATTGTGATTGTAATTGGGTTCTATGTAAGGAAGAGTTTATTGCTCGCATAAAAACAATACGATCTGAGATGCCTTTGGGGATCATATCAATAAATCCTGCGGGTGAATTTACCGTGATCCATCATTCTGAAACCTCGGCGAGACGTGAGAATAATGATGATATCGCTGTGATGCTGCACACATCAGGCACAATGGGTAATCCCAAAAAAGTAATGTTGACCCATGGCAACCTGGCAGCGAACACTCAATCAAACATTGACTCCCTGGAACTCCATGGCAAGGATGTTGTTCTTGTTGCTTTGCCACTTTTTTTTGGATATTGCCATACAGCCCAGTTCCTGACTCATACACGGCTTGGCGGCAGCATTGTAATTTTCGATGAGCCCATTTTTACTGCAAAACGATTTTGCTCGCTTGTACAGGATTATCATGTGACCTGCTTTACGGCAGTACCGACAATGCTTGCCCTCATAGAAAAGTATAAATATTTAAGTAATTATAAGCTGGAACACTTACGATATATCTGTTTTGGCGGAGGAAATGTTTCCTTGACAATGCTGGGGAGTCTTATTAATAAACTGCCCAATGCTGGAATTGTCCAGACCTATGGGCAAACCGAATGCTCGCCGCGAGTAACAGCCTTACTTCCTGGGGACAGCATCCGCAAGCTTGGCTCTGTAGGTAAAGCAATCCCCGGGGTTGAGATCCAGGTTGTAAATGATGCAGATGAACCTGTCGGTGCCGGGAAGATCGGGGAAATAAGGGTGAGGGGAAAAAATACGACAATCGGTTATTATAAAAACCCGGGAGAAACGGCTAAGATCAAGAAAGGAGAATGGCATTATACTGGGGATTTGGCTAAAGAAGATGATGAAGGGTATGTATACTTAGTAGGGAGAAAGAAGAATGTCATTATTTCAGGGGGGATGAACATCTACCCGGAAGAGATTGAAAGTGTTATTGCGTCTTTTGAGGGTATTGATGACGTTTTAGTAAAACCAGAAACAGATGACCTATTGGGTGAAATAGTTGCAGCAGAAATCGTTCTGAAATCCCCGGCGGAATTTTCGCAACTGGAGTTGGAAACATTTATGAAAACAAGGCTGGCTCCATACAAAATCCCCAAGAGATATTATATAAGAAAAGCTCTACCAAAAACTTCCACGGGGAAAAAACAAAGATGTAATGTCAATTGATTTTCAAACAAAAGGAGGTGTATTATGGAACAAACCATAATTGAAATTGTCAAGAATATTCTTCCTGATAAGAGTAAAGCAGTTTTGCCTACGTCCGATTTGGTCGAATCGCTTGGCTTTGATTCTGTTAATATACTTGAATTGATTACTGCTTTGGAAGAAAAATTCGACATTTTATTCGAGGATGAGGATTTAGACCTAGCTAATTTCGGGACAATAAATGCCATACAAGTAATACTTGGGAAATACGGGAAGAGTTAAAAAATTTAGTGACAATCCCGAATGAGGAAAAAAATTAGCATAATTATCCCGGTATATAATCAGGTAGAACGTCTACATTTGACACTACACTCATTTAGGTATCAAACATGCAGTATGGATGCCTTTGAAGTTGTAGTAGTCGATGATGGGTCCAATGATGACACTTCGTCTGTCGTCAACTCGCTATCGCTGCCATATCATCTTGAATATATATATCAAACCAATCACGGGCGGGCGGCTGCAAGGAATCATGGCGTAAAAAAAGCGACAGGCAATATCTTGATATTCAATGATGCAGATCGAGCCGTATCCCCCAATTTTGTGAGCGCACACCTTGGGAGACATGAATGCCATCCGGATATAGTCGCAGTGGGAGCGATCTACGAATTCTACTTTGGCGATCTTTCATTGCGTCATACGGAACTGCTTGAGGATATTTCTCATGGATATACAAAATTTGGCCGATTAGCGAGAGAGTTTGCGTATGCTAAAGCAGTGCAAAATATGTTCGATTCCAGTGGGAGAACACAATATCATATTCCCTGGATATCCCTGTTCAGTGGAAATATGTCCTTAAAACGAGAGACTTTCACACAAGTGGGCGGATTTGATGAGGGATTCGTTGATTGGGGTTTTGAACATTTCGAGTTTGGCCTTCGTCTTTATAAAGCTGGTATTAAGTACATTTTTGAGCCGCTCGCTCGGAATTACCATTTCGCTCACCAACGTGAGCAGAACTTCTATCGAAACAAAATTCAAAATAGTTTTGAATATTTTAAGAAAAAATACCCTGGAGAGCCAATCGAACTTCTCGTGGAATTTCTTAGCGGTAGATTGTCATTACTGGAATATGAGGCGCGCATAAGTGGTATACCCGTGGAAAAAGATGGGGGGGCTGGAGTTATCCTCCCAAAATTAGTTAGAATATCATTATAACCTGGAACAGAGGGAATCATGAAAGAACAACGGTTAGCGGTAAGCACATTACCGAAGACGTGGATTATTGATGTGGATGGCGTTATGCTGAAACATAACGGCTACCTGGATGGCGCTGATCAATTGCTGCCTGGCGCCCTTGAGTTTTGGAAAAAAATTGGGCCGCAGGATATTGTAATTATCACCTCCGCGCGAAATGAGAACTTAAGGGAAGCGACGCTACAGTTCTTGGCGGAACATGGGTTGAGGATTGACTATGCGCTCTTTGGATTGCCGGTGGGCGAACGTATCCTGATCAACGACAGCAAACCTTCCGGGTTACCCATGGGGCATGTGGTTAACCTGGAGAGGGACAAGGGATTGGCTGGAATTATAGTGAGACAAGACCCGGGCTTATGACTGTTTTGATACGACACCTGGTCCTGTAAGGAGAAGAATATGAATACAGTTGCACTTGTTGCATTTGGTAAGCATGAGACGGGTAACTTACAAGTAGGTTGGTTGGGCTTGGGGTATATCACCTCAGCATTGAAAAAGCTAAATAATGTCAGGGTCAATGTGGCTTATTATGACGCAAGTGAAATTGACAAGGCGACCGCGGATATCGTGGAGATGGCGCCTATGATCGTTGGCCTACCTATTTATCAAAACAATTTTGAAGTAGCGACAGAGTTCATAAAGAAGGTGAAAAGCTGTCTACCCCAATTACATATAACAGTAGGTGGAGTGGAAGCCACTACATCTCCTATGGAGATACTTGAAAATATTCGTGAGATAGATAGCCTGGTCATTGGTGAAGGAGAATATACAGTTTGCGAATTGGTAAAACGGGAGATCAATGGTGAATCATTGAAGGATTGCAAAGGATTATTTTATCGTGAGAATGGCTTGATTAGGAAAAACGAAAATAGAGCTTTGGAGGAAGACCTGGATAAATTTGAATTTCCAGAACGCCACTTGAGTGCTAATAAATCATCAGACTTGTTCAGAACATTTCTTTTGGCAACAACACGCGGCTGTCGTGGTAATTGTACGTTTTGCTGTGGTTCACCGCATAAGTATCAACCGGGACCTCAGGTTCGCTTCAGGTCAATTAATAATGTACTAGATGAGATGGAATATTTGATTAATGAATACAAGGCGAATTATATCCTATTTTGCGACAGTTCATTTGAGGATGGGCATGATATTAGCGGCGAACGCTATAATCAACTTTACAAAGGCATCGTCAGTAGAAAGATGAATGTTCGTTTCTTACTACAAAGTCGTGCGGAAACCATCGATGATAATTCTATTAAAGCCCTTAGTAACCTCCTTTGTGTAGGGCTGGATACGGTTTTCGTCGGGATTGATGCCGGGAATAAAGAAGATTTGAACCTGTACGGGAAACGAGCAACGATAAATGATAACACACGGGCAATCCAACTTTTAAATAAGCATGAAATACCATTCACAATAGGATTAATTATGTTCAACCCATATACGACTTTTGAACGATTATATCAGAATATTAAATTTCTTAAGGAGACCAAAGCTCCAGTTCAATATGATGTAGTAAGTAATCGTTTGTGGTTGCACAGTGGTTTACCTATAGCCAAGAAAATCAGGCGAGATGGGCTGCTCATAAAGCAAAAAGACACTCTTTTTATTTCAATGTCAGAGGGCTGGGAATATCATTTCAAGGATAAACGTATTGAGTGGGCCTGGCAAGCGATAAACCTAATTGACGGGATACCCGATACTCAAAAAAACATGAATGAGACAATATCTTTTTCCAATTATTTATCTTTTTACAAAAATCCCTTTCGAAATCATGAGAAAGTTAGCGCATTCCGAGGAGAACTACAAAAATATCTGAAGGAGAGCGCGGAATGGATACTGGCTTATATTACCAAAGTGTTGGAATATGCGGAAAAGGGTGAAAACAATCTGCTCCTGGTATTGAAACCTGATTATGAAAATCTTATAAAGAGATTGAAACTAGCCTGGGATATTGTAAAAACCAGGAAAATAGCGGCAACATTGCTATTGAGAAAAGAAAGCCGTCCATTAAAGAACTATACTTATTAGCAATATGAAAAAGATAAAGAGGGAAAAATGACCCCCAAAGAACGAATGGTTGGTTTGATCCAGGGTAAAGAAATCGACCTGGTGCCATTTGTTCAGTACCATAATCTGAACGCCAAAGATGTAGAGATATGGGAAATGTTTGGGAAGGATAAGATGGGAGTTTTAAAATGGGTCCAGGCATATCGTATCGAAACCCCACATTGCAAATTCGTACATAAAATAATCCGGGATGGGAAATTATTCGGTTGGCAGGATACATTAATTACTCCAAAGGGAAACCTTATACAAAAGAGGTTCCGTATTCCGCACCTGGATGAGACCGCAATTGTTGAGCATTTCATCAAGAAAATCGATGACTACCATATTTTATTAGCCTATTTAAGAGATTTTCATATTGTTGAAGACCTAACTCAAATACAGCAGTGCCATAAAATGTTAGGTGAAGGAGGAATCCCACACGTATGTTTACCACGAACCCCCTTTCAATCCCTTTGGATTGAGTGGGTTTCATTGGAAGATTTCGTTATTCATTTATTTTGTGATGATCCAGGCTTATTAAATGAGGTGATGCAACTCCTCGGTGAAATCCTGCTCCATGCCCTAAAAGTAACGACCGACGCTATTGGAAAAGTCGAATTCTATCATGTTGTCATAGCTGATAATATACATGCCCCAGTTATAGGCAAACAATTGTTCCAAGAATGGTGCATACCATACTACAATACGATAAGTGATATTCTTAGGGAAAAAGGCTTACCGTTTTTGGTCCACATGGATGGTGACCTGAGGGCGCTTTGGGATGAAATCGATACATGTCGAATTCGTGGATTCGATTCTCTATCGCCTCCACCCGATAATGACACCAGCGTTAGTGAAGCCCTGAGCAGGTGGCCGGGAAAAATGGTTTGGGCTAATTTCCCATCTTCCGTTCATCTCGACACTCAAGAGGATATTTATAATATGTCGTTAGAACTGCTCAAGCAGGGGGGGCATACGCGAAGATTTTGGATTCAGATATCGGAGAATGTTCCACCGGGTGTATGGCGTAAAAGTTTTCCACCCATTATCCAGGCCATAGAAGATTTCGGCAAACCTTAAATTCCTAGACCACTCGTTTTGTTAGTATTATGACTAAAATCCTTGATATTCATTCGTCAGCATAGACGGAAAGCAGGAGGGTATATGTTTGGAATAAATATTATCGTTTTTGAAGGAAGCCCAATTTATGATTCGGAAGCCTGGTGGGTGAGATTGGGCTATGTTATTTCGGCTCTTAAAAAATTAGAAAATATATATCTCATTATTTCACAATATAACCTTGCAGAGATAGAGAAGGCCATTGCTGATACCATCGAAAAAGCGCCCAGGATAATTAGTCTTCAAATTCATCAAAATAACCTGGAAACGGCGGAAATTTTTGTAAAAAAGATAAAAGACTTGCTGCCCAGGGTACATATAACTTTAGGTAATATAGAAGCAACTGCATTTCCCGAGGCAATTATGGAGAGATTGAGCAGCGCCGATAGCGTCATAATTGGGGAAGGTGAAGATACATTTCGTGAATTGACTGTACGATTGATGAATGATGAGTCGTTAGAGGGATGTAATGGATTGTATTATCGCGATAGCGGAGTGATTAGAAAGAATGAAATGCGCGCTTTAGAAGAGAACATTGATAGGTTTGATTTCCCCTACCGCCGTGTCACCCCCATTAAATTCCCCGAATTTTTTCGCCCATATACAGTGCTGGCTTCACGGGGATGCCAGGGGCATTGTACTTTTTGTCATAGTTCACCAAGTCAATTCCAACCGGGGCAGAGGGTTCGATCTCGCTCAATCAAAAATGTTCTTGATGAAGTTGAATACTTAATCAAAGATTATGGCGCAAATTATATCCTTTTTAAAGATGGTGCGTTTGAAGATGGATGCAGTGTTGTAGGAGAACGCTATGAGGAACTTTACCAGGGTATCGCAGCTCGAAAATTGAATATTCGATTTTGGTTTCAATCCCGGGCGGAAACCATCGATGCGCAGAAGATACCTATCTTAAAAAAACTAACCACTGTAGGATTAGATTCGATATACATTGGGTGTGACGGCGGTAATGAAGAAGATCTGAGGCTTTATGGAAAACGGGCAAAAATCACAGACAATATTCGGGCGACAAAACTTCTTGATGAGGCCGGAATAAATTTCTTTACACAACTAATCATGTTTAACCCATATACTACAGTCGCTGGACTCTATCAAAACATTGAATTCCTGCAAAAAATTGCGGCGTTGCCAAACGCACTTTTTACAGGCGATACGATATTGACCCGATTATCGTTATGCACGGGATTACCCATTAATAGAAAGATCCGTGACGATGGCTTGATGAACCAGGATGAAGGAAATCCTTTCATTAAAAATGGATTTGGCTATCACTTCAAAGATAAAAGAGTTGCAGAGGTATGGAATGTAATAAAAACAATCGTTGATGTCCCAATTGATTCTCATACTTTGAATATGTGCGTTTCCATGAGTAACTATTTCTCATTCCATCGCAATCCATGGAGAGAGCATCCGGTAATCATGAGTTATAAAATGGCCTTAAAAGAATATAGAGTGAAGAGTTCGTCCGGGCTATTGTCCTATGTAACCAAAGTCATTCAGCATGCAGAAAAGGGAGAAATGAATATAATTAATTCATTGGGGAATGAACAGGAAAAGTTGATAGGAGAACTCGAAGCTTTATGGAGAAAGGTCGAAAAATGTAGATTTTCTGTAGCAGCTATGTTGAGACGAGAAGGCCTACCGCTGAAAAATTATATATTTGATTAATTGGGAGTTTTATCAGTGACAAATACAGCAGCCAAAAAACTTTTAATCATTAAGCCGTCATTCAAACCCCCGAAAGGATTTGGTATTGCGATTGAATATCCAATTGGAATGGCATATGTATTGGGATGCCTGGAAGTTAACAATCTTGCTTTCGATTTCATTGATTTGGAATTGTCGCCAAACTGGGTTGATCCGGTTAAATCAGCGTTGCAGGAAAACCACTACTATGCAATTGCAACCGGTGGATTAATTGGTTCTTATTTTTTCTTTCAGCAGTTTGTATCGCTAATTCGAAAATTGAATCCAGAACTCCCGGTGATTTTGGGAGGAAATATCGTCAAAGACTCCAGCGATCAACTCCTTTTCAAGACCATAGGCATTGATTTTGGAATAATTGGAGAGGCAGAGAATGCGTTCCCTATACTCCTAAGAGCACTCCGTGGTAATGATAAAAAAGAATTTGCCAGGATACCGAACCTTGTTTATAAAAATGATGATGGGGAGATTATCAGGAATAGACAGGAAAGAATTGACCTGGCAAACGTAAATATCCTTCCTGCATGGCATCATTTTGATATGAGTTATTACAGCAATAAGGCTTTATTATCCCAGATTGGGGATCGGCTCAAGTTTATGCCGGTCATTACCGGGAGAGGGTGTATTGGAAAGTGTACTTTTTGTTCTCCCTCCATCGGTGGATTTCGGAAACGACCAATTTCCGATGTCATAAATGAAATAAATATAATTTCTTCAAGATATGATTTCGATTTTATATTCTTCCAGAATGAATTGTTCTATCCGGATGTCAGAAGCATCCGTGAGTTCTGTAAAAAGTATATCGAGAGTGGGCTCAAAGTGCCCTGGGCGGCTTCGGTACGCGTTGATTCGAATATTGATGTTGACACATTTCTTTTGATGAAAGAAGCCCGCTGCCTGGAGATTATGGGTGGTTTGGAAAGTGGCTCTGAAAAAATACTCGAACAAACCAGGAAAGGAATTACTACGGCTCAAATAAAAACATTTTTTAACAATGCCAAACAAGCCAATTTGCGGGCATGGGGAGACTTCATTATCGGTTTTGAGGGCGAGACGGAACAAGACATTAAAAAAACAATAGATTTACTCATCGAATTAGACGTCAACGGCGATGGCGCCATCCTCTACGTGTACCCGGGGACCGAAGTATATAAAAATGCGTGTCAGAAAGGACTTATTAAGGATGAACTGGGGCATCTTCAAAAAATCACACGCCTGTTTACCAGTATCCATTCGCCCCATATAAAAAGGGATATCTTTAATGTAACTGGTATGTCAGACAGTGATTTTGTTGAGGTGGCAACGCGGGAATTACGCCGATACCTGACTTTTAAGTTTAGTCGCAATCAAATCGTGGATCCGGGCTACAGGATGTATCTTATGGGCGAGAATATTCTCATGAGGATAGTGGGAAAATGTAGCACTTGCGGTAATATGATTACCATCCTTCACAAAGTAAGTTCAGGACGTGAATATCACGGTATCCTGGGAGACGGAGTCTATAGCCGTTTTCTTTGCCCACATTGCTTTAGTTCGGCTGCAATCAACATATATAATTGCACAAAAACGACTAATCTTAAAGAATATTTTAATGAACTAAAAAAGAAAATCTCTTTATATAAAAGGATTATTTTAATTGGGACAAATCAAGACACATCGCTTATGTTGAGAATTGATTTATTTGGAATCGATTATAATAACATTCTTGGGGTATTTGATATTGCCGGGAATTTCCAGGGGGAATATTTTTTTACTCTGCCGGTTCTGAATAAAAAAGATGTAGATGCCTTAAAACCAGACTTTCTTTTGGTTACGGACTGTACTGTTGACCCTGCTCACATTAAACAGTTATTCTGTGCATCAGATAACCGGACGCCTGAAATTGTTTTTCTGGCCGATGATATTACGCGGGGTAAGATAGAATCATTTATGAAACGGATAGAATCTCAAAACAATTCAAATGCAATCCAATAAATGCTAACCTGAAACAAGTGAGGAAAAAATGTTAATACAAACCTTTATAGGAAACCAGGGTCGCGAGCTTTGCATTGTCTATCATTGGATTTGTCCTAATGCACCTGCGGTTATAATTTGTCCGGGAATAGCCAATAGTATGTCTGATCCACGATATCTTTTGTCTATATTAGCGCGAAAGTTGGCTTCGCTAGGACTAAATGTCTTCCAATTTGATTATTTCGGCAGCGGCGACAGCGTCGGCGACTTTATTGGGATTACCCAGGAATCATTAATAGAATCCGCAAAACAAATCATTGAATTTGCAGAATCACTTGGAGTCGCTGAATTTGGACTTATTGGCTACGGGATAGGAAATGCCATAATCGGTTCCTTTATTGAACATCCTAAAGTAAAAACAGCCGCGCTTTTATCACCACACTTTCACATATATTCCCCGGAAGGTCAAGAGATATGGAAAAGTTTTGCCCAGAATTTATCATTTGATATGACAGAACCCGTATTTTCGCGGCGACAACATGCATCTGCTCCCATTGGTGATCTTTGGCGGGCTGTCGTAGGAGAAACCACAGAGGGAAGTAATGCCTGTGGTCCCCTAAATCCATTTTTCCTGCAAGGAGTAACAGATATGCGTCCCCAGGAAAAGTTTCTAATTTCTGATAAACCATTACTTATTATATCGGAGCAGAAAGATGATGCATTATTTAGATCAGGGCTGCCGGTTGAATATGCGCCTATTGAGAGTAATATTAATCCTGGAAGAATTTCCTGGCATTGGTGTATTCAATGCAGGGAAATAATAGTAGTTCGTTTATCGGATTGGTTTCAGTCGCACTTAATCACCAATCATAATCTGCAAAGACAAAGTTCCCTTAATGCGCCAGGAATAGCTGGTGTTGATCAGCCAGGAGAAAAAAAACAGCTATACTCACTGACGATTGATGTTGAGGGACAATCAGTCCTGGGAATATTGCATGTGCCATCACTTACGTCGAAGCCAAAGCCGGTTTGTGTTATTTATGAACCTGGTCTAACCTGTAATCGTGTCGATATTCATCGTGTCGGTCCGAGGCTTGCCGCTGCATTAACAAAACGTGGATTTTACATGTGCCAATATGATGCCCGAGGAACCGGGGTAAGTGCAGGGGAATTCCATGAGTTCACCTGGAGTAGAAAAATGCAGGATATCCTGCGTATTATGCAATATATCGAGGACAAAACAGCAGTAAAACATTTTGTGATTCTTTCAGCCAGCGCCGGGGCCAAAATTGCCTGTTTGGCTGCCAACAGGGATCCACGTGTTTGTGGAATGATTCTATGGGGACCGATCATTGAAGAATATGATCCGGAGGAGCTTTTTCCTGAATATAATGAAAAAAATAAATGGATTATGGCATGTGGGCATGCGATCAAATCCGGGTTTGTACGTCACCCCTCAGGCACCCTGGTATTCGAATCGTCCGGCCTTTGGCTGGGGGTAAATTACCATATTGATGAACACAAATATAAATTTTTTGAGGAATTCGAGTCCTGTCGTAAACCGGGGCTGATCGTTCTACCGAGTAGTGACAAAGCTGTAGTTAATTCTGTGCTGCAAATAATTTTAAAACATGACGAAAAACACCTTCATGAGATACCAGGTATCCATGGATTCGAACCGGAAGTGGTTGAAGATGTCGTTAATTATAGCGCCGAGTGGCTTGAGAAATTTATCGCATCTTCATCTTTGGAACCATATCCTGGTGGATAGCCGATTGGCTCCCATCATCTCAACAATAAGATTTAGATAAGGAGGATACTTCGTGTTGTATTTTGTTACTAAAGATGAGGCCTTAATATATGGTCGAAGAATAGAGATTAACGTCGTCTATCATTGCAATTTATCGTGTCGTGCCTGTGCTCACTTCTCCCCCATATCGCCAAAATACTATCTCGATCCAAATGAATTATACCAACAACTTTCAATTTTAGCCAAATGTTTTCGGGTTAGGTATGTTGAATTACTTGGAGGCGAACCCTTGCTCCATCCGCAACTTATAGAAATCGCTCGTGCAGTCCGTGAATCCGGTGTAACTCGCTATATAAGAATTATAACCAATGGTCTTCTCTTGGAGAAAATGAAGGATATTTTCTGGAAGGAAGTAGACGAAATCCACATTTCAGAATATCCCGGGAAGGAAATGACACAGGCGCAATTGGATTACATCCGGAACAAGGCAGAATTATTAAATGTAAATATAGAGTTCATGCATTATGTCAACTTTCGCGAAGTCTACTCCAGCATTGGCACAAATGATGCCGCGCTAATAAAACGTATTTATAAGTCATGTCAATGTACTCACCGATACCAAAGCTTTACTTTTGCACAGGGATATTTCTATAAGTGTCCCCTGGCTTTCTTCATACCATTAAAATCACAAAATATTGAAATAAGCGATCCAACTGTGGATGGAGTAAAAATTATTGACGTTCCGGACCTGAGAGAAAAGTTGCTGCAATATCTTGAATCGCCAAATCCACTGAACTCTTGCAAGTATTGCCTGGGAAGTGTTGGTAAATTGTTTCCCCATGAAACAATTCCACGAAAACATTGGCACACATTGCATGAATTTTCAACCGAACAATTAATTGATATGAAACAACTGGATGTTTTAGAAAACATCAGTCCTGACGCGGATAATGGTTTTTTAAAACAACCATACCCTCAATACAATTATTTAGATGTAAGGCCGATAACAAGTGAGGTTTGAATGATAAAGGATCGCCAATTTACCGTTAGAACGGATATTACAAATTTTTGCAACCTAAGTTGTGATATGTGTCATTTCGGAGCCTATTCTCCCCCTGACAAGACTCGAATAACATTGGAGCAATTTAAAACAAGATTTTCCGAACTGGGACAAAAAACAAAAACCATTCTTCTTTCTTGTGCTTGCGAACCTCTTTGCACTACACTTGAAGAATTTAATTCAATTGTTAATTATGCCTCGAAAGAGCTCGATATCAAAGATATCAGGCTTATTACCAATGCAGTAAATCTAAACAAAAAATTCTGTTCACAAATCATTGAGTCCGGGATTTCTCAAGTTCATATCTCTATTGATAGTAATATAAAGGAAACTTATGAGAAGATCCGCAAGGTCGCCAAATTTGAGCGAGTGGCTTCAAATATTACCAGGTTGCGAGACCTCAAAGATAAATATAAGACAACATTTCCCATAATTCAATTCAATGTTGTGCTCATGAAATCAAATATTAAACAGATGGAAAATTTTATTGACTTTGCCCAGCAAATGGGTTGTGAGCAAATATCTTTTTTTCACCTGATTCCCAAGAAAAAAGAACATTATGATGAAATATTATTCCATTACAAAAAGCAGACAAACGTAATTTTAGACATCATCCGGAAAAAGTGCAAAATGCATAAGATTTCCATCCTGGATATTCCCGAAAATTTTTGTTTGCCGCCATTGAAAACAGAAGCTGAAGCCAACAACAAAACCAGGCCACGTTTATGCCGATATGTTAATTCCAATGATGTCTTTATTACCGATACTGCGGATTTTAGACCCTGCGGTTTCTGGTATAATGAACCTCCCTTTGGAAATCTTGATAAAGAAAAATTCCAGGACATCTGGGAAAAAAAGGATTACATTCTTTTCCGCGATGAAATGAAAAAAGGCATCATTTCAAAATATTGTTGTGAAATTTGTCCATCAATGGGGACAGGCGATGTGAACGATCCCAAAACATTCCAGGTCCATTAAAATTACATCTTCCGGCTATATGGAGAAAAAACTTCGCATGCTTATACTTTTACGGCGACGCCTGGATTATGTTAAATATTTGTTAGGATTACGTAAATCCGTTCATATTTTTAATAATACTCCTGCGCCTAAACAAATATCCATCTTAATTCCTGATTCCCTGGGTGATATAGCGATCAACTCGAGTATCACACAGTATTTTAAGTCGTGTTTTCCTGGTGTCAAAATTACGCTAATCACACATCCTAAATATCTGAAGGCCGGTTATTTCAACCCCAATTATGATTTACTGATGGAGTATCCCACGCATTACCTGGTTTTTCAGCCGTGGGAACTGACCTATGAAAATCAATGCAAAATTGCACAAGAGGTAACACCCCACATGGATAGGCTTTACTTATGTCAACCCAGCGCATGGTGTGACCACCTGGTGCCTAAGTTTACCATGCTGGAGTTACAAAACCACTTGTGCAAGATACCTGGCAAAGATCGGTTTCTGCCCAAATTGCGGATTCCCGAGCAATATCAAAAAAAGGCCGAGCAGTTTCGCGCCGGTTTGAGAGCCCCGGTATTTTTAATAGCGCGACAGGCGTACACTGCGACCTATAACAACCGGGTATGCGAATATTGGAGACGCCTCACGGAATACTGTGTTCATAAAGGATTAACTATCCTGGATAATTCAAAAGAACCTGCTGTTAAACACCAACGCTGCCTCCCGGTTGGAGAAATGCCGCTCCCTGAGATCATTGCGCTGGCAAATCTCTGTGACGGGGTTATGGCTTTACGCAGTGGCTTGTGCGATTTAGTAGGGTTTTCGACCCGGTGCCCACAATACGTTATTCATCCATGTGGGTTCTATCCCTTCTCTCGCACCACTTTCCTGGCGTGGAGTTCGTTAGTTAAAATGGGGGCTGATTTTGTGGAGGAACACGAAAATTCTTTCACGGAAGCCGCCGATGTAGAAATTGAACTGGACCGAAGTCGAGAGTGGCTGTTATCAAGGCTTGCAAATTATGGATTATAGTGCTATCTTGAAATGGGCTGCGGGTTGCGTCAAACCACTTACAGGCCCGCTTGAGTTTGATGAGGATGTCCTGATCAACCTGGTCGATAAACACAACTTATCAGGAAGATTTATGCAAAAACTTACCAATCATAAAGGACCTTCTTTCACACCGAAATTCAATGAGGCTTTAAAGGATTTGCATCACGAAACAAAAAGCCAGGTCATGCGAAATATAAACGCTTTTCGCAGCATAAAAACTCAGATGCCGCCTTCTACAGGTTTAATTATTATCAAAGGAGTTTCAACTTATGTACTGACAAGTCAAGAACATACAATGCGATCAGGGGATATTGACCTTCTCAGCAATGATACAACCTCTCTTGTTCGTACACTAAGTGAGATGGCTTATCAACAAACACGAGCGCCCTTTCTACACGAAATCGGAGAATATACAAAAGGCTCCATTGAAGTCGATATACATGATCATTTCCCTGTATACGGCTACACCGATTCACTGCTTCATACAGATCTACTGCCCCAAAATAACCCGGGAATATGGCGCCAAAGCTATACTATGAAACACACCAGGATTACCTATGATGATTTGAAAAAATATTCATGCCAGGGGAATATGTCCAGTACAGAAAATGTGACAGCAGCAGACCCCAATATATTATCCGTCATAATCTGCGCACATGCCTTTATGAATTATACAAATATGTGGTCTATCTCACATCGGGAAAAAGCTTATGTACGTCTGGGAGAAATTGCCGATTTATTTGATTTAGTTAGACATCCTGCGTTTGCTGACGCATATTTCCTGGAACTGGTAAAGCAATTTCAAGCGACAGATGCAGTCGAATGGGCTGCCAACATTTCGTCCATTTTATTCGGAAAGAATCCTTTACCAATTCATAGTTCGACAGCGCTTGATGAAGAACTTCCAAAATCCCGTTTCCCGCGCTGCTTATGGTGGAATTTTTGGGCCGACCTACCATCCGGGGTAAACGAACTTATTCAAAAAGAGTGGCTGGCAATGGATTGGCTCACAAAAAAACTTGGCGCTAATATATTGGCAAGCCAGGGACCTTCTAAAACATTTAGCACAATACAACATGAGGGATGTCAGTTATTAAAGCGTTTCATAACTCAGGAGAAACTTCCTATCCCCTTAGCTCTTGAAATGACCATATCAGAAATTGGTATTCAAATTATTATTAAGATATTACCAGGGCGACAGTCCGATATTGAGCGAATTCGGATAGACTTCGGGCATATTGCCACTGAATGGACTTATTCAAATAATAAGCAAATACAAACTCAAATAGGCAAGCATGTAGACGTAAAGTTGAATCATCAGGGTATGAACTGCGAGGTAAAGTTTCACTATCCATGGGAGTTACTTGGACAATCAATTAAAAAGGCACGTAAAGTGCCTGTCTTGATTGGTGTAGGGCAACAATCTGATAATGATGGTTTAATTGCAAGTACACTGATTCCGTTAGAGTTATATTTATAACATTCGATGATTATACCTGGACAAGGAGAAATAAAATGCAAGGAGCTTTGGTTGGTTTTGGAACAATCGCCGGGGGACACCTGGACGCCTACTTAAATACGGAGGTCATGGACATCAAAGCAGTATTTGATCCTTTAGCGGAGCGAAGGAAAAAGGCAAAACTAATTGCCCCTCGTATAAATACCTATAGTACTCTTGATGATATGTTTTCCAGGGAAAAGTTAGATTTTATAGATATTTGTTCACCCCCCAATACCCATCATAACTACATCCGTTCAGGTCTTTCCAATAACTGCCATGTTATGTGTGAAAAACCGTTTCTTTTATTTTCCGAGCAATATAAAGGTCTCCTGGCTCTAACAAAGTCGGAAAACAAAGTAGTCTTTCCTTCTCATAATTATAAATTTTCACCGATACTGCGGCTTATAAGAGAAATCGTCCACTCAGAACATTTCGGACAAATAATAAGCGGACATTTTAGGACTTTTCGTTCCGGGCACGCCGTAGGTGTTCCCGAATGGAATCCCCATTGGCGACGCGATTTGAATATATCAGGCGGTGGTATCCTTCGTGATCATGGAACTCACAGCATTTACATTGCCTGTGAGATGTGCCGGCAAATTCCCACCGCGGTTTCATGCATCATGGGAAATTTGAAGGCCGATCAATATAAAGATACCGAAGATACCGTTTTAATGACCCTGTACTTCGATCACAATATCCACTTTATCATCAATCTTTCCTGGGCCGCCGGTTATCGGAACACTTATTATTCAATTATGGGCAGTAATGAAAATATCATCGTTGAAAATGATAATTTGATATATACAAAAAAGGAAGGGGAAATAATCAGGAAATCAATATCTTCTGAATTTGACGATCCATCCCACAAATCATGGTTTAAGGGCATATTTTGCGACTTTAAAGATGTGGTTGAACATCAAAACCGCCAGTTGCCGTTGTTAAAAGAAGCTTTAATAACCACTTTAGTTATTGAGTGCGCCTATCTATCCGCGAAACAGGGAGGAAAATTAATTAATGTACCATCGATGTTCGAACAACTTACTTAAGGTAATGACCTTCAATATAAACGGGTATTTTTCCGAACGTGAGGACAGGTATCATTGGGTAAAGCGATCTGATTTGGCAATGGCGGTAATCCAAAAATATGAGCCTGATTTACTGGGCTGCCAGGAAGTACAGGCAGGAAACCTGCCCTTATTTAATGAGTATTTGTCTGAATATGCGGCCCATTTAGGCGCAGAAACCGTCATTCAAGACGACAATGAAAAAGCGGTATATAATCCGATTTTTTGGAAAAAATCTCGGTTCGAGAAATATTCCATGGGCAGCTTTTATTTATCCCAAACACCTGGAAAATGGTCAAAAAGTTGGGATTCAATGCATGTCCGCTGCGCAAATTGGATTAAGCTGCGTTGTCTTAAAAAAGGAAGCGAGTTCATCTATTTGAATACACACTTAGATCATCATGGCGAACAAGCGCGAATAGAGGGCAGTAAAATCATTGTAGACAAAATTAAAAAATTAAGAGCAGGAACGGATTTGCCAGTTATTATTACCGGTGATTTTAACTCAAGGGCATGGGCGCCTCCTGGTGAAAACGTAAATACATATCCTTTTCCAATCATTCCACATTCACTTCCATCTGCGGGTACTGTTTTAAGCGTTTATACCGAAAATGGTTTCAGGGACACTTTCCTCGAAGCCGGTCATATAAACTCCCTCGATACCAATACCTATCACGATTTTTATGGAGAATCATTTCCGCCGGTTGGCTTACGCCTGGACTGGATTCTTTTTTACAATGATAGTCAAAAAATTCATCCAAAAACACATCTGATCATTCATGACGCACAACCCCCAAGATATCCCAGCGATCATTATCCGGTCCTAACCGAATTTGTATGGGAGTAGCCCAATGGAAAACATCTTTCAAAAAGAAATCGTAACCTTTGTCGATAGGACGATCGAAGATTTATACATAAGAATAAATCCTGCAATGGGGCGCAACTTCAATAAAAGGTGTGAGAAAATAGGCCCCGGGGTATTCAAAGTAAAAGTGAGTGTTCCCAAAGGAGAATTATTTTATTCATTTTTTGATCAGGCGAATCCCGATAAACCGATACTGGACTCGAATAATCTGCTGCGAGGTATTACGGATTGGTTTTCCATGTATAAAGTGGGCATGTCCTCTCTGCAGGCAGTTGTTTATTCTCCTGGTCCCTCTTTTTTCTCCAAATTAGATGATTCCAACTATGAAATGAAATTAATTACCACTGAGAATTGGATAGAACAGGCAGAACTATTATTATTATTATCGAATGGCAGCGTTTTTAAAGAAATAGAGTTCGAAATACAATTTTCCGCCCATGGATTTGTCTATTTTAAAACCTTTTTAAATGACGAATTGTTAAGTCAAGTCGATTCATATTTATTCAAGATATGTGGCAAATCGACTATCTATTATTTTGGGAAATCAAAATTATTGAGAAAAAAAATCACCATATCCGATAGCTATATACTTAATGATCCAGTCCAGGTTGATACAATGCTAGCATATCCACCCGACAGCATTGTATATCATTGTTTTGTTGATAGCTTTTGCAGGTTTCCTATAACTGTCCCCCAGGATATCGCCTTCATAGATTGGAATGAAAGACCTGATCTTGATTCGTACTATGGTGGAAATTTGCCGGGCATCATCTCGAAAATAGAACACTTTAAGGAGCTGGGAGTAACCCACTTGTATATTACACCGATATTTGCTTCCTCAAGTAACCATAGATATGATATCGATGATTTTTTCAAAATTGATCCTATCCTGGGAACAGAAAAAGATTTTGCAGAACTGGTTCAGAAATGCCACGAAGCTGGAATCAAAGTAATACTGGATATTGTATTAAATCATGTTGGCTCAAATTTTTGGGCATTCCAGGAAGTTTTAAAAAACCAGGAAAACGCAAAATACAAGGATTGGTTTTTAATACACTCGTTTCCTATAAAAGTAGAAACCTTTACAACAAACTACCAGTGTTGGTGGAACAAGGGCTATATGCCCGAGTTAAATTTTGCCAATCCCGAGGTTAGGGAGTACTTGAAAAAGATCTGCAAATACTGGATTGAAAGATTTAGGATAGATGGCTGGAGAATTGATGTCAGCATCGAAATGGAACTTGATTTTTTAAAGGAATTGCGCAGTGAACTGCAAAAATTTTCAAATATAATAATAATCGGCGAAAACTGGAGAGATGCAAGCTACTTTTTGAATAACAATATACTAAACGGAATTACGAACTACCTCTACTGGTGGATGGCATTTGTTCAATATTTCTGCGGCAATAAGATGAGTCTATCAAGATTTACCCTGTTTCTTATGGAGATTTACTATAAATATGCTCATAACCATGTATTAAATAGCTGGAATATTATCGGCAGCCATGATATTCCCAGGTTTCTCTCCCAGATTAAAAATAAAGACGATCTTTTTATGGTTATTTTTTTATATATTATGCTGCCGGGAACCCCTGTGGTTTATAATGGTGATGAAATAGGTATGGATGGTAAGGAAGAAATTGACAGCCGCGCCAGCATGAATTGGTCTAATGATTTGAAAGAAAACATGATTTTCCAATGGTACAAAAAGCTTCTCAACATCTTTAAACAGGAGAAACTATTAGCATATGGACATTTTGCCGTCAAATATTGCAATGATGAAGAAGAATTATTAATCTTTTACCGTTATCTAAATGATGAAGGGCTATATTGTATTGTAAATTTTTCCCATGAGAGAATCATAAAGGATTTTAGTACATTTTTAAAAGAAAGCGAATACCATGAATTGATCCATAACGAGAAGTGTTACCCAGGGCAGTTTAAATTAGAACCACGGGAGTGCCTTATTTTAAAAAAACTGGATAGAGTAGATTATGGTAAAGGGGGATAAAATGAAAAAATATCAAAACCTATTTTTCCAAAAAATTAAAGATTTAAAATCTGTAGTAGTTCATGTTGCCTTGGAGAATGCACCTTTTTCAAAAGAGGGAGGACTTGGCGATTTTGTCGGCAGTCTTCCCGTTTACTTAGCAAAACGTAAATTTGCCAATATCGTCTTTTCACCTTCTTATGACAAGATTAATGAAGAACTAACACTAATTGCTGACTCTTATATCCATTTCAACAATATCAATTTTAATTATCAACTCCTGGTTAATGAAAGAGATTCGGTGCTTAATATTTTTATTCGGACTGAAGAAGCATTTTCTTTTGATCGAGTTTACCTGGATGGCTTGTTACCATATAAAGATGAAATATCTATAAAATATTTTATTTTTGCCAAAATAGTGGTGGATTTTTTAAACCGATATATCCCTGATTGTACAGTAATAACTCATGATTGGCATGTAGCCCCTATTTATCTCTATCTAAGAAGCTATAAAAAAAAATACAGGACGTTTCACATTATCCATAACTTCCACTACCAGGGCGAATTTTTCAGTGATGCAACAGAGTTATTTGAAATGGAAATTCAAAAAGATATAAGACACATTTTTCATGAATATAATCATTGCAGTTTTTCGGCAATAGCCGCAATATGTGCAGATCAACTCATAACCGTCAGTCCGACATATGCTTTTGAATTATTTGAACAAACCGCGCCTCATCCTAATATAAGTGTTTTAAAAAATAAGCAGATAAAAGGAATTCTCAGCGGTATTGATGACAGGATCTGGAATCCCAAAGTAGACAAATACCTGGGAAAAAATTATGATGACTTAACCATCGAGTTAAAGCGGGATAATAAAATAGAATTGATCAAGAGATTGAAAATGGGAATTACCTGTGAAATGCCAATAATATCTGTTGTAAGTAGACTTACAATTCAAAAGGGAATTGATCTCCATATAAATTTAAACGACCCCTTTTCTGAAAAAGATATAGGACAAATAAAACAAATGCTTGACCTGGGAGTTAGCTTCATAATAAATGGCGTCCCCCAAGGAGGAATTGAAGGTCCCATTGACATGCTATTTAAAAGAATAAACAAAGCTTTTCCTGATAGGTATATATATATAAATAAATATACAGAGGAATTAGCTCACCAAATAATTGCCGGTTCAGATCTTTTACTTCACCTTTCACGGTTTGAACCCTGTGGTTTGACGCCGATGTATGCCTTAAAATATGGGACTATACCAATAGTAACTCCTGTTGGCGGATTAAAAGATTCAGTAAAGTGCTATTTCCAGGAACCTGGTTCTGGCTTTGGCTTTCATATTGAAGTTGCCCCAACGTTCCCTCATTTTTTTTACAGGCTAAAGGAAATTTTGCAAATATACAATAACAAAGTTGAGTGGAATGAATTAATGAAAAGAGCAATGAGGCAGCAAAACGGATGGGAATATCGCATTACAGAGTATATTCAACTACTAAAATGAAAAGCAATGTTCAAGGATAAAGAATTTAATGCCAGCCTATTCAAAATTGCTATCCCGATCATCATTCAGCAAAGTTTCATGTGTTCACTCAACTATGTTGATCTCATAATGATTGGCCAGTTAAGTGAAACCTCTGTTGTGGCAGTTGGCGCAGCCAATCAGTTATTTTTCATTTTTTCATGCCTTGTTTCCGGGTTGACTGATGGAGTTGCAATATTTTCGGCACAGTACTGGGGGAAAAGAGATGTAAAGAATATAAAAAAGGTGTTGGGATATTCTCTTCCATTGAGTATTTTTATTGGTTTCTTGTTTTTTGTGTTGAGCATATTTTTTCCTGGCGTCATAGTAAAACAATATTCGCATGATGCAAAGGTAATTGGACAAGGAATAGATTATTTACGGGTTGCGGGTTTAAGTTATGTTTTTACTGCAATCACCTTCTGTTTTGTCTCTGTCTTGAGAAGTATACAGGATATAAAAATTCCTGTAACTGCTAGTGTTATCGCGCTTTTACTTAACAGTTCTTTAAATTATATTTTGATCTTTGGGCATTTAGGATTTCCAAGTTTAGGTGTAAAAGGGGCGGCATTGGCTACGTTGATTTCACGTGGTGTTGAAATGTCTATTGTTATATTTCATATATATCATAAAAATTCCCCGGCTTCAATATCTATTTGTCATATCCTCTCGTTGGATTACAATTTTTTCAAATTATTTATGAAGATATCGATTCCACATGTACTCAGTTTGATGACCTGGTCACTTGGGTTGGCAGCATATCAAATAATATTTTCGAAAATGGGGACAAATGCATACGCTGCAGTTAATATAGCCCAAACCGTTGAAGCCTTAACGTTTGTCCTTTTTACAGGATTGAGTGGTGCGGCATCTGTAATGATCGGCAACCAAATCGGCGCCAATAATATGCATCGCATTCTTACTTATTCGAAAAAATTTTTTATTTTTGGTATTTCTATGGCCCTATTCCTGGGTTGTCTTATGGCAATAGGGGGAAATATTCTACTATCGTTCTATGAAATTTCAGCGGCTACCCATAACTTCGCCGCCATGCTCATAAAAGTTTATGCTGCACTTTTATGGATAAAGGTTCTAAATATGCTGTTGTATTCCATCCTGTGCGCGGGGGGTGACACGAAATATTCCTTTCTCATCTCGACTACTGCGCTGTGGTTTTTTGGAATACCGACGGTATTTATAGGTGCAATTATTTTTGAATTTCCGGTTTATATAGTTATGATACTCGTTTTCAGTGAGGAATTAGTAAAATTAATAGGCGGACTTCACAGATTTTTTTCCAGAAAATGGATAAGGAGAATCATTAGTTAAACGATTACCCATACAAAGTGAGAAAGTACTACCCGGAATTCATAAGCCAGACAAGCAAACTCAAAATCTTTTTGTTTAAACCTTTCAGTTCTACGCGACAGCGGGAATCAATTTACCACAATTTCATCTTCAGAACACAAAAACTGATTGTTTCCCAAAACTTCATCTTCAGAACATAAAACCTGATTGTTTACCAAAACTTCATCTTCACAAGTATACGAAACTTCTGTTGCTGAAATCCCACTACCCTTCACTCTAGCCGACTTAAGTAAATCAAGTACCTTTTTCATGGTTAATCTCCTTAAAATAAATTTTTATAACTTGAAAATAATGAATATCACAAAATCGGACTTTTGTCAATAGGAATATAAAAAAAATTCAAAAATCGAAATTCACGGGCGATACTCAATATCACTATTATAACTTCCTGGTGGATGAAATTTCAACGATATTAACTTTTTCTCCAACATTTCCTCCAGCCAATGGCATTCGGAAATTAGCCTGGCTTTAATAATACTATTCAATTCTTTCAACCTTTGGGGATAAAAAACCGGCGAATATCGTAATTCGATATGAATAACATTTGAGGGATCGTTTTCAAACCAAAATACTGGTTTAGATCCGATTGAATTGCAGCAAGACGAAAAGTCTGCCACTTCAGGA
>JAUPLE010000624.1 GCA_030837085.1 Acidobacteriota bacterium
TACCCGAAATGATCCTGACCCTGGATATGGAAGGGAAAAAAATACAGGGCATTGGCAAGCCTTTTTCCGAAATCAATTTGCACCTGGCCGCTTACAAAGCCAGGGAAGATATCACTGCCGTGGTCCATGCGCATCCGCCGTTTTGCATGGCCCGCGGATTAGTAGGCAGCGGCGATATTGAAATCGTTGTACCTGAAGCCGTCATATCCCTCGGGGACGTGATACCCGTGGCCCGGTATGCCTTCCCCGGTTCGGTCGAGCATGAGCAAATCATCACTGAAATCTTGTCCCGGTGCGATGTGTTTATAATAGCTGGGAACGGCGTGTTGTCCGTGGGCCGGGATGTCAAAGAAGCCTATTTGCGTATAGAATTGCTGGAACATTTATTGAGAATCGATTATTATGCGAAATCCATGGGCCAGGTAATGACACTCCCTTACGAGGATAAACAGAAATTATTGGAAAAAAGAGCCGCCGCCGGACTGGGGCCAAAAGCTGGTTATACTCCGCTAACACCGTCTCCTGTGCTTCCATCGTTCTCAGGAAGCCCGGGCAATCAGAAAGAAGCCTTAAAAAAGATAATTGCAGAGGAGATAAAAAAGGTCCTTAAAGAAGGGAAATGAGAAAACGAACCCCCATCATTGCCGGCAATTGGAAAATGCATTTAACCTCGGCAGAGGCCATCCAATTGGTGGATGGTATCCATTACGGGCTGCCCTTTCCCGGGGAGGTAGAAGTAATTGTGGCGACTCCTTTTTTAAGTTTGCCGGAAGTGGCCCGTCATTTACGGGATTCGTATATTGGTATCGCTGCCCAGAATTTACATTTTGACGACCAGGGAGCGTTTACCGGGGAATGTTCGGGAAAACAAATCAAAGATGCCGGGGCTGATTATGTCATTGTCGGTCATTCCGAGCGGCGGCAGTATTTTGCTGAAACCGACGAAATCATTAATAAAAAAATCAAAGCCGCTTACAGGAATAATTTGATTCCCATCCTGTGCGTTGGCGAAACATTGGAAGAGCGGGAGACGGGGGAATTTTCGGCCATTATAGGTAGACAATTGGCAGTGGGGTTATTGGACTTAACGGGGCCTGATGCAGCGAAACTAATCATCGCGTACGAGCCTGTTTGGGCCATAGGAACCGGGAGGACTGCCCTGGCGGAACAGGTAGAAGATGTGCACCGCTTGATACGAGTTTCATTGGCCTTCAAGTATGGGGGGATGGTTGCCGATGCCGTGCGCATACTATATGGAGGTTCGGTCAAACCAGCCAACAGCAGGGAGTTATTAACCCTTCCCAATGTCGATGGCGCATTGGTAGGGGGCGCTTCCTTGAACGCCCCGGATTTCATAGAGATCATTAAAAGTATCGATTAAGGAGGATAAAATAATGAAAGGGAGAATAACGCTTTTAGTGCTTATGGTACTGGTGACAACTTTCCTGAGCCAGACAATTTATGCGGGCGCCGAAGGCAAAGACACGGATAAAAGCATTGCCAAGAAATTTAAGTTGCAGCCCAAGGAAGATAAGCAAAAGGGCATTACCACCTTCATGCCCAAAGGCTCCAGCGGGCGCTCCAGGATTGTTCTCTATATTTTGAAAAATGACCGGGATAATTCCTATAACCTGAGATTAAGAATCGCCTATTTTGCGGAAGAAATGTTGTTTATCAAGCAATATGTTATTACCGCGGACGATAAGGAATATATCCTGCCCATGAGAGAAATGACGCGCCAGGTAGACCTGCAAAAAATGAGCTTGCCCGGCGTCTACTATGACCAGGAAGGCGGGGGAATCTGCGAATATTATGATGTGGCCTTGCTGCCGCAGGAAATCGAAACCTTGCGCCAGGTATCTACCACAAAATCAGCAAAAATGGAATATGTGGGGACGAAAGGTAATCAAAAAGTGAGTATTCACAAAGACGAAATAAAAGATATCAAACGGATATTTGATGCATTCGACGCATTTAAGACCGCGACCTTTAAATAATGCAAACAATGTAGGGGTTTGATTCATCAAACCCAAAGGAATGTCGGTGGCCGTAAAGCGTAAAGGGCTTGATAAATCAAGCCCCTACCGCTAAATCAAACTCCTACAGGCACACAGAATCAAACCCCTACAGGAATATGCTCCTATAATAAATTGAATTACTTTTTTACTGTGTCGATGGCTTTCTGCAGCGCTTCTTCCAGTAACTTTTCATCCGGCTTTTTAACGAAATCGTTTTTCATCAGCAGATCAAGGGCTTCACGGGCAAAAGTAATGTCTTTCAGTGTCTGATCGTGGGCTGTCTGCCAATCAATTTTCAGCCTGGCGACGCCATTTTTAATGGCTTCCATTGCCACATCCGCTGCTTCCTGGGCAAAGACGCCGGTCTCATCCATGGTGGGCATAATACGGTCCGGGTTAATCCCTTTTTTCTCGGCGAAATTGGCCATTGAATAGGCGGCGGCAATTGCCATTTCATCGGTTATTTTCTTGGCTCTTACCAGTAGGGCGCCTTTCAGGATACCGGGGAACCCCAGCGAATTGTTGACCTGGTTGGGGAAATCGCCCCTGCCGGTGGCGACAATATAAGCGCCAGCTTCTTTGGCTGCATAGGGGTAAATTTCCGGTACGGGATTGGCGCACGCAAACACGATGGGTTTCGGCCCCATGCTGCGAATCCATGCCTGTTTTACCGTTTCCGGGCCGGGTTTGCTTAAAGCGATCAGCACATCGGCGCCTTTCATGGCAGTCTCGATATCGGTAATCCTGTCGGGGTTGGTTTTTGAACAAAGTTCCCATTTCCGGTAGAAACGGGGATCGGCTTTGATATCGTCGCGGCCTTTGTGGAGTGTACCGGTGGTATCGAAAAGGATCATTTTTTCAGGGTTTCCGCCGGCTTGCAAGATCAAACGGGCAATGGTGGTATTGGAAGCGCCTGCGCCGTAAAAAACAATCCTGACCTTATCAATATCCTTGCCTACGATCCGTAAGGCATTGACCAGGCCAGCCAGGGTAACGGAACCGGTTCCCTGGGCGTCATCGTGCCAGACGGGAATGTTGCACTCTTCCCGGAGAGTATCCAGTACTTTGTAGCAATTGGGCTGGGAAATATCTTCCAGGTTTATTGCTCCAAAGCTGGGTTCTACCATTTTAACGAAATCGATGATTTTATCCGGGTCATGTTCCCCTTTCTTATTATAGCTGTTGATACAGAGGGCCACCCCATCCACGCCGCCCAGGTATTTCATCAGGAATGCCTTGCCTTCCATAACCCCAAGGCCGCCGGGGGGAGTGCAGTCCCCATCTCCCAGTACACGGGTGGAATCGGATACTACGGCTACAAAGTTACCCCTGTTGGATAAATCGAACGATGCATCATTGTTATCCCGGATGGATGTGGAAACCACGGAAACACCGGGGGTATACCACACGTTAAACCAGTTAAACCCATAAATCCCGGCTTTTGGCATGGTCATGATTTTGCCGCCGTAGAATTTGTGGGTAGTACGGGACAATTCTTTCAGGAAAACTGTCTTGGCTTTTGCGATTTGCTCCTGGGTAAAATCTCCAGGAAAAAGTTTGTCTAGATTTGAAAGTGATAAATCGATCTTTGGCATAAAACCTCCTCGTATGTTTTGTTTATCCAAATAACGTTTTAGATTTAACTATATTTTTTTTTACAAAGATAGTCAAGGGCTTTTTGCCAAAAAAAAATTTTTCTAATCAAACCTTTATTTATATCAATCGCTTGGGGCCGGCGGCCAATACGTCTTTATCGCAGCCATCGGCATAGGTTTTGAAGTTTTCAATAAACCGGACCGCCAAAGCATCGTACTTTTCCCAATACTCTTTTTTATCACTCCATGCGCTTTCAGGATTTAATACATTTTCCTCTACACCGGGGCAGTTCAGGGGAACTTGAAAGCCGAATAATTTATCCTGCCTGTATTGGACGTTATCCAGTTTTCCTTCCAGGGCTGCGTTCAACATGGCCCGGGTTAAATGGATACTGATTCGTTTGCCAACGCCGAACTTGCCGCCGACCCAGCCGGTGTTAACCAACCAGCACCGGGCGCCGTGTTTCTCAAGCATTATCGACAACAGTTTGGCATAATAAAAAGGATGATGTACCATGAAGGGGGCGCCGAAACAGGCGCTGAAGGTCATCTGCGGTTCTACGCCCAGGCCCATCTCCGTACCGGCGATCTTGGAGGTGTAGCCGCTGATGAAATGATACATGGCCTGGTTCTTATCAAGGCGGGCAATGGGAGGCAATACGCCGGTGGCATCGCAGGTCAGGAAAACGACATTTTTGGGCTGGTTACGGGTCATTTTTTCAGAGAGCGCATTGTCGATGAATTCCAGGGGATAAGAAGCCCGGGTGTTTTCGGTCAATTTATCGTCTTTCAAGTCTATTTTGCGGGTGGTGGGATCGAAAACAACGTTTTCCAGTATGGTGCCGAACCGGGAAGTGCAGCGATAAATCTGGGGCTCAAATTGCTCGGACAGGCGGATGACCTTGGCATAGCAGCCGCCTTCGAAATTAAATACGCCGTCATCGCTCCAGCCGTGTTCATCGTCGCCGATGAGTTTGCGTTTTGGGTCGGCGGAAAGCGAGGTCTTACCCGTACCGCTGAGGCCGAAAAATAGCGCCGCGTCTCCTGCGTCGCCCACATTGGCCGAACAGTGCATGGACATGACATTTTTTAAAGGCATAAGGTAGTTCATCACTGTAAATACGGTTTTCTTGATCTCGCCGCCGTAACCGGAACCGGCGATAAGGGCTAACCGCCTGGCAAAGTTAATCACGATAACGGTTTCGCTGCGGGCGCCTTCGAGCTTTGGAACGGCTTTAAAAGAAGGGGAGGCGATCAGGGTAAATTGCGGGACATGCGGCTTGTATTCATCCCGGTTGACGATGGGGATGAACATATTCCGGGCGAATAAACTCTGCCAGGCCGTATCGGTGATGACGCGGATAGGCATCCGGTATTTGGGATCGGCCCCGACATAACAATCCTGGACAAAAAGGTCTCTGCCCTGGAAATACGATTGCATCCGGGAAAGCAAGCTGTCGAAATTGTCGGCCGACAGCGGTTGATTGTATTTACCCCACCAGATTTTGTCTTCGTTTTCGGGTTCTTTGACCAGGTATTTATCCGTGGCCGCACGGGCGGTCCACTTACCGGTATTGACGATTAACGGTCCCCCTTCCGTTATGGCCCCTTCGCCGCGGAAAATGGCTTCATCGTACAATGACGGCGTAGGAAGGTTCCAATATACTTTTCTCAGCAGCAATAGACCGTGGTTCTCCAGGCCATAATCGCCGGCGAATTCGTTGGCTTGTTTTAAAGCAGGTGTTTCACATTCGAAATATTTTGTCATGATTATTCCCTCACTTATTTTTGATGAAAAACAATTTTTTTTTGAAACGTATGTTCACGTGTTCTTTACTCCATTTTTTCAAACTGAGTACTTTTAGAATGGAATATACCACAGAAAAATACTCCTGTCAAATGATGTTTTTCTTAAATTTCAGGATTATTCGCATAGAGAGCGATTATCCGCACTTTACTCAAATAATTTTTGAACATATCGATATAATTGCCGATCCGCAATTCCGGGTTGCCGTAGTTTCCTTCCCTGCCCAGGTATTCGTAAGCGGGGGTAGCCAGGCAGCCGCCGTCTACCCAGGTTTCCCTGGGGCCATCGGCGCAAATGGCGCTGTGGTTTTCGATACAGCCGATCCAGGCCCGGTCCCTTTCATCTTTGCAAAAGGTGTAAACGAACCGGTCATCCCCGGATAAAAATGCTTTATACGTTGTTTTGCCATATAGTTTGTTGACAGCTTCCCAGTGGATTACCTGTTTTGAGAAATCCGGGGCCTGGCGGCGGTCATGGAAGTCTACCTCTTCCGGGGCAATTAACCGGTCATTTTCATTATAAATGTTACCGTCCAGTTTTTCAGGTTGTTTTTCTTTGATTTCGGATTCCGCGGCGGTGGAGTTGCGGGACAAGAGGGAGAGAGTGCTGTGGGCGACGCCGGCAAAAATAAAATCACTTTCCTCGTGATCGAGATTTATAATAAGGTTGGGATTGTTGGTGATTTCGGCCAGTGCTTTTTGAAAAACCAGGGGGAGGTTTGCTGCGCCGCGTTTTTCACCGGCGCCGTAGGACACAATTCTTCCTTCCATCATGACATAATTTTCCAGGCGTCGCCAGATGCCGTGGGAATTACTCTGATAAAAGGACCCAGGGATATATTGCCCGTCTTTTTTCAAATAGGCGATTACTGCCACGCGTCCCTGGGCGATGTGATAAGGGGAAGAGAAATAGGCCGGCGCGAATCCTTTAAAGCTCATTATATATCTGGGCTGCAGCCCATTCTGCGCCAGGTCAGAGAGGGTCAGCATCCTGCCTTTGTAAGGGCTTCCCTGGATTTCTGCGGCTTTTAAGATTTCTTTGCCTTCTGTTTCCTTTATTTCTGCGATGGAGACGGTTTTGATTTGTTCATGCAATTGCTTTGCTTTTTCGCTGTAGATTTGTCCGGCCTCGCGTTTAATGAGGTTAATTTGCATCAGGTATTCGTATTGTTTGCCGTAAAGGAGTTTCATGAAGGTTTGCAGGTTTTTTTCGTATATTTTTCGTTTGCCGGGTGGGTTGAAGAGGTGGATGATATCCAGGAAATCCTGGGCTTCATATTGGAAGCCATAGGGATCAGGGTATTTTTTTAGGAACACGAGAACATCCAGTTCCTGGACTTCGTCTCTTCGGTAGAGGCTGCCGCGGGTAAAATAGGCCAGTATGCCGGTGAGGTGTTTATCGCGTCTTATTTTTTCAAAAATAGGGAAGCATTTCAACGTGAGGATGTTTCCTCTTACTTTGGCCACGAGTTCCTGGAAGTCTTTTTCAATTGACTGTTTGTCGGCGGAGGTAACCAGTTTCCTGGCTACGTCCATGATGAAAGTTTCAATTTCGTTTTCCGAAATATGGGTGTCAGGTTGCCATATAATGTGGGGATTGAAAAGGCTGCCGACAATTTTTCTTCGTTGTCGTGGATCCGGGGTGACGTCTTCCGGCAGGAATATATTCTCCTTGCGAGTGGCGCTGGAGAATCTTTTGAAATAATTAGCAATTTCTGTATTCATCATACATTCTACTTATGCCGACATTTACGGAAATGGAATGATACACTATTTCTTTTGTTAAAGTCAAGGGCGGATTAGGAACCTAACCAGGGTGCGTCATTTTCTCATTCTTTTTCTATGCTTAGATAAGAATGTTTTTTGGTTCTTTCTCACTTTGAGTGGGTAACATCATTTTTGTGGTGCATCGATGCCTCGTGCCCCTATACCGCGCTCCTGGGATATTAATTCAATCCCTTAAGCGTCCGAATCACCCCTTTTTACTATTATCTCACCCCTCAAAAAATTGATTTGGGCTCTTTCAGGCATAAAATATAGAGCGGCAGGCTTAATGTATTTGTCGGAAGGTATGGTATAGGGATTCAACGGGTAAAACCGGCCTGTACAAAAATGGATCTACCCACTTGATATGAGAAAGAACCAACATTAACAATTGACAATTATCCCTTTTCCGCTTTTCGGGTAGAGGGGGAAACACCGGGACATACAAGAAAAATCCACGAAACAGGCGAAAATTAGATAGAGGCAATTTTGACTTCACGGGCTGAATCCTTTATAATATTATAAGGAGGTAATTGAATGACCGGTATGTTTGTTATGAAAATTGGGCGGAGGGGTTTTAGATGAATATCCTCGAGGAGCATAGTACATCCGTGAAGGTTCTCCCTGAAGGTTACATGGATTTCTTAAAGAGTCTTAAGCAGAGAATTAAAGAGACCCAATTGAAGGCCGCGATTGCCGTGAACCGTGAATTAATACTTCTCTATTGGGATATCGGTCGGCAGATATTGGAACGTCAAGATAAAGAAGGATGGGGGACGAAAATCATCGACAAGCTGGCTGCCGATCTGAAGCATGA
>JAUPLE010000625.1 GCA_030837085.1 Acidobacteriota bacterium
CGATGTCCATAAACAAAACCGAAGCGTCTGTCTCGCGGTAGGTCATTAATTCCATGGTGGTGCTTTCCTGCGACTCCATGATTCGCGATACCACGGAAGGGGAATGATAGCGTTCCAACCGCGAGCGGATTTTCTTCTCCTGGTTCAACTTGTTCAGGCTGTTGATCCCTTCAATGGAAAGGCCGGTGAAATTGGCAATAATGGATAATACTTCCAGGTCTTTTTCCTGGAATGTTTTCCCAAATTCGGTGGTGTCGATATAAATAAGGCCGTAAATGGAACTTTTGGTCCAGATGGGAACGGAAATGGCCGACTTGATGCCAAGCATGATGATGCTCTGGGCGCCGTCAAACCGGGAGTCGTCCTGGGTGTTGGATGAAAGCAATGCCACTTTTTCCTTGATGGCTTTCATGGCAATGGTTTTGGAGATATTGGGTTTTTCGAGGGATTTTTTTCCTTTGAGGATATGGGAGTATTTCAATTCCAGGTCTTCCTGTTTTTCGTCGTAGCTGAAAATGAACAACCGTTTAGGCATCAGGAATTCCAGGATCAATTCGCCTACTTTTTCCAGGCTGTCTTCCAGTGTGGTGGAGGCAATGAGTTCTTTGCCCAGCGTGGTTAAAGCGGCCAGCATATCCAGCCGAATCAGTTCCAGGTTTTTATCTTTGTCTACGATATATTGGTCTGAAAGGGGAATCACCATGGATATTTTCTGGTCATCCTCTTCGACGAAGTTCTGGGCCTTGGTTACCTGCAAAAATTTTAAGGTGGTCCTGCCGATGGTAATGCTTTCGCCCTCGTCCAGTAGTTTTTCTTTGATTTTTTTCCCTTCGACAAAAGTCCCGTTTGTGCTGCCCAGGTCGACAATTTTATAACTGCTTTTGGTTCTTACGAACTTGCAATGGTACCGGGAAACAGAGCTGTCGTTCAATTGAAGATCATTGGTAGATAATTTACCGACGGTCACCGTTTCTTTACTGAGCAAATGGCTCTTGCTTTCTTCATTGTCGGTATATTCTAATTTGAATTCCATTCTGATTTTAAACTCCTTTTCATTAATTCTTTTAATGCTTCGAGGGGATTTTTCTGGTTGAATAGTATGCGGTAGACCTGGTTTGAGATGGGCATCTCGATGTCCAGTCGGTCGGACAGTTGTTTGATGGCTTTGGTGGTTTCGACGCCTTCGGCCACCATGACGCTGGTTTTTTCGATTTGTTCCAGGGTCTCGCCCCTGGCGATCCGTTCACCCAGTTGGTAGTTCCGCGAGAGTGGACCGAAGCAGGTAAGCATTAAATCGCCGATGCCGGCAAGACCCCAGAAGGTTTCCGGCCTTGCCCCGAGTTTGATGCCGAACCGTGAAATCTCGACGCTGGCCCGGGTGACCAACGAGGCAGTGGTATTGTAACCGAGACCGCAGCCTTTGATAATACCCGAAGCAATGGCAATCACATTTTTAATAGAACCGGCCACTTCAATGCCGATGAGGTCATCGGTCCTGTAAATGCGCAAAATATCCGAAGAAAAGTCCTTTTGTACTTTTTCCAGGATTTCCTGGTTTTTGGAACTGGCAACCACGACTGTGGGATGATTCGCTGCCAACTCCCTGGCAAAAGATGGACCGGAAATAGTAATCCACTGCTGTAGAATATTATCGCCGAGGATTTCCATGGCCAATTGGGATATTGTTTTCAAAGAGGTGGATTCAAATCCTTTGGAGAGGTTGACGATTAACTTATTTTCAATAATGCCCTTGATGTCTTGAAACGTATTTCTAATGAACTTTGAAGGGACGGCCAATATAACGATATCGGCATCTTTGACCTCATTTTTTAAATCTGCGGTGGGGATCAAGTTAGGTGAGAGCTTTATGTCCGGTAGGAAGACGTGGTTTTCATGGTTTGTTTTAATGGATTCGATGATTTCCGGTTCCCGCAGCCATATTTTTACCGGTTGGTTTTTTGCTGACGCCAGGTAATTGGCAAACGCGGTTCCCCAGGAACCGCCCCCGATCATTAGTATCTTACTCATTAAGGGGAATCTCCTTTAATATGCTATAAATGGGCCCTTCGGGCCTCAACCGGCTTTCGAACAACTGGAAATGGGTTACGGTATAGGGGGAAATCAACCGGCTGCTGTTCTGTTCTATTAATTCGAAAAAGGATTTGAAGTTGAAGTTTTTTTTATTGCGGGCCACGGTAATATGTGGTTTGAATGGGCGGTCTTCTTTGGGGATGCCGGCTTTTTTCAGGGTATTTTCGATGCGGTTGAACATATCTTCCAGTTTTGGGTTTTTCTCCAGCCCCACCCAGAAGATATTGAGGTCGGGTCCCCTGCCGAATTTCCCGCAGCAGGTAATATTGAGATCAATGGCGCCGGTGTTGAAATCACCTTCGGCCAGGAGCGCCTCGATTTGTTTATATTTTTCAGTGGGCACTTCGCCGATGAATTTCAGGGTGACATGAAGGTTTTCGCGTGTGGTCCATTTCAGGGGGGAGGCTATCTTTTTAAAGGGCTTCAAAAATTTCTCTATGCTGTCCAGTGCGGAGTCATCCAGTTTTATGCCAATAAATATTCTCATGGCAAGATTATAGAATAAATGTTTTGATTTGTAAACCCCCATGCTGGGGGGCAGCAATTCTAATTTTGACTTATAAAAATATTTCAAAAAAGTGCAGACACGTAGGTCTGCCCCTACAAAATCAAAAAATTCCGACCATCCAGGCAATTCGATTGATTTTTTGTAGGGGCGAACCTATGTGTTCGCCCAA
>JAUPLE010000626.1 GCA_030837085.1 Acidobacteriota bacterium
GCAGATGGGGTTGCAAGAGGTGGCGTTCCTGGTGTTTGTTGAAGTCACGCCGGAAGAGGCAAAACAACTGGAAAAAGTGGTGGACAGGAACGGCGTCAAAGTGACGGTTTTGCCGATAGGAATCTTATAATCCGTAAAATATGCCGGGCCAGGTAAATCAAGCCCCTACAATGAACGGGGGAAAAAATCGGCCCGCCCCTTATTTTATAATACCAAGCACACCATTAATAAACGTCAACGGGTGCGGCGGACACCCGGGAACGTAAAGATCGATGGGATGCTCTTGCAAGAATTCCCGGTTCAATGCCGGCGATGGTGCAAATATTCCCCCACTAATGGCGCATGCCCCTACTAATATAATAATCTTCGGCCCCGGCACGGCTTTGTAGGTGTCCTCAACGGCAAATGCCATGTTCTCCGAAATGGGCCCGGTAATGACGACCCCATCGGCATGCCGCGGCGACGCCACAAACTCTATACCAAAACGCTGCATATCGAAATTCACATTGGCACAGGCATTTAACTCCATCTCACACCCATTACACCCGGCCGCGGAAATCTGCCGCAATTTCAACGACCGCCCAAAAACCTTCTTAATCTCCGACCTGCTCTTGATGGCCCTTTGAGAATAACTTTCCGCGGTGGTATTTTCATCGACAACAAGATTCTCCCGCGACGTCGCTGCGGTTTTATGAAAACTGGAAAACGTGATGATATTTCCAGGACAGCCGGTTTCACAATCCCCACAAAATATGCATTTCCCCAGATCGATTTGCACCGGGTCCAGGGAAATCGCCCGGGTAGGGCATATTTCCCGGCAAGATTCGCAGCCGGCCCGGCATGGCGTCGAAGAAATCCCCGGGAGCCCCCTGAAGGGCTTTCTTATCTCTGCTTCGCCAATATCCTTGATGTACTGGAAGCCCTGGTTTATTCTTGCTTTAATTAAACTAAACATGCCTGCTCCTTTTCACGTTTCCCGTTCCCTCCCCTATTACAAATCGTTCCCACAATACGAGAGGTTGAAACTTTTATTGACCAGGGGAAAATCCGAGACGCCGTTTTCCCGTACTGCCTGCGCAAGGCCAAACCAATTGTTAAACGACGGCTCTTTGATTTTATACCGTTCGATATGGCCTTCAGCATCGGTAATAATGACGTGTGCGATTTCGCCGCGCCACCCTTCGGTCAGGGAAACCACGAAACTATCGCCGCAAGGTGAAGGCGAAGACGCAGGCGTATCTTTCGCCTCTTTCGGCGTTTGCATGAGTTCGCCTTCGGGGAGATTATCCAGCAGCTCCATAATAAAATCAATGGATTTCCGGATTTCAATATAGCGGATATAGGTCCGGGCAAACACATCCCCGCTATCCATGGTGAATTTATGAATGGGAACGGATTTATATATCCCGAACGGATGATCCGCGCGAATATCCAGCGGGATTCCCGACGCCCTGGCCACCATGCCCACCATCCCGGTTTCACGGGCTTTGTCTTTATCGATAATCCCTGTTTTCTCCAATCGCGCCAGGACATTGGGCGACGAAAACATGGTCTCGCCCATTAATAGAAAATCATGGCGCACTTTTTCAAGGGTTTCTTTCATTTTGGCTTGAAGGGTTCCGGGAATATCGAAACGAACGCCGCCGACCCGTATCAGTCCCCGACCAAAACGGCTCCCGCAAATCGCCAGGGATGTATTGATTACCAGGGTTCGGGTGGCGCCGAAAATGGCATTCCCGGTTAAATAGGCGATATCATTGGCAATGGCCCCCAGGTCCCCGATATGAACGGCGATTCGTTCCAGTTCCAGCGCTATGGCCCGGATAGCCACGGCGCGCCGGGAGATTTCAATATTGCAGAGCGATTCCGCCGCCTGCGCGCAGGCCGAAGCGTGGCCAATTACCGTATCCCCGGCAATGGACTCGGCCAGGTGAATAGGAAACGGGTTTTGTTTCGCTATCCCGTCTGTCCCGCGTTGTTCAAACAACGATTCCACGCCCCGGTGCTGGTAGCCCAGTTGAATTTCCAGGTGATGGACACGCTCGCCGTGGCACATAAAGCGGAAATGCCCGGGTTCGATAATGCCCGCATGAACCGGCCCTACCGCCACTTCGTGTATTTCCTCCCCGGCCATGGTAAAAAACGGGTAATTGGCCATTGTTTGCGATAAATCGCTGCGCCGGAAATCATAACGCACCGGCTTGAGCCAGGGATGATTTTCAGGCCGGATACCGAACTCTTCGTAAAATTCCCGCTCGAAAATATGAAACGGGGGGCAATCGACGGTAATGGAAGGATATCCCTGTTTTTCTTTAAAGAGCGTGGAGGTAATCGCTAATGTGGAACTGTCGTCATCCGCCAACACCGCATAAAGCAGCACAGCGCCGGTGTTTCTTTCACCGGGAGGTCTGCATGGCCCGCCCGTAGGCAGTCCGAAAAAGGAAACCACCCTCAAACCCTGTTGATAGGCCTTCACCATTTCGGCGCGGAATTCGGAAAGTGAAAGACAAGGAATGTCTTTTCGCGCCACTACCCGGTTATTAATGGTGATTTGCCTGTTCATGGTAACATCCTGTATTTGATTACGCCCAATTCCCCAGCGGCTTTTCGCAGCAGCGTATCGAGAAAGTCCGGCATATAAAGCCCGATAAAGAGCAGGAGAAACAAAATAATAACCTGGGGGAGATACGTCGACAGCAGTGGTTTTTCAGCGGGAATCCCCGGCAGTTTGCTCCCGAAACTCATCCGGAAGACGGATTTCCCCATCCCGTAAAGTATAACGGTGAGAAAAAAGAAAAAGAGCGCCGCGGTAGGGAAGTATTTTTTTTCGAACATTCCTTTGACCAATAAGAATTCGCTGATAAAAGATGGGAAAGGTGGAATTCCGGAAATCGCGGCAAAGCAGGCCACCCACAGCCAGCCGTTTATTTTATCGGTGTGCAGGAGTCCCCTGATTTTATCGATTTCCCTGGATTTAAAGCGGTGTAAGATATTCCCGGCGGTCAGGAAAAAAGCGCCTTTGGTAAGGGAATGGGCCACCACGTGGAGCATGGCCGCGTAATAACCGGCAGGGCCGATGGAAACGCCGATGGAGATAATTCCCATGTTTTCAATGGAGGAATAAGCCAGCATTCGTTTATAATTATTGGTTCTTAAAATAAAAATAGCGCTCACCAGGAGAGATAATAAACCCATGGCCAACAGTAAATGATCGGCGTAATAATGCAAATCGCACAATGTCATCAGTTTGTACACCCGCAGGATACCCAGGAGCGCCGCGTTTAAAAGCACGCCGGAAAGCATCGCGGAAATAGGCGAAGGCGATTCCGAATGGGCGTCCGGCAGCCAGGCATGAACCGGGGCCAGGCCCATTTTGGTGCCCAGGCCCACCAGGATAAAAGGGAAAGAGAACTTGAGCCAGAAGGAGTTGATTTGCCCGGCGTTGCGGTACAGGTCCCAGAAGAAAAGCGAATGCAGGTTCGCGGTTCCTATGGACAGCAGGATAATACCCACAAAGGCCAGCGAAATACCGATAGAACATATAAAAATATATTTCCAGGCCGCTTCCAGCGAGGATCGGGAGCGTTCGACGAAAATCAACGGCGCGCTGAACAAGGTGGTGGCTTCCACAAACACCCACAATAGCCCCAGGTGTTGGGAAAACAACACCCCGGCCATGGACCCGATAAAAAACAGGAAAAACACCGTGTATTCGGTTTGTCCTTTCAATGAAACCACGGAATGGTTAAAGTATGAGATGTTATAAATGGCCACCGCCAGGAACAACAGGGCCATTATCAATAAAAACAACATGCTCAGCGAGTCCAACCCGAAATAAGTGGTAAACTCGATGGGGTTCAAGCCCATATAAAGAGCAGCGGACCC
>JAUPLE010000627.1 GCA_030837085.1 Acidobacteriota bacterium
CTTGGTCCGTCCCCTGGTAAAGGTTTATTCACTTGTTTTCCATTGGTTCAAAATTCTCTTTTTGCCATTTCAGATACTCTTTAAATGCATACTGGAGGACAAATCCGGGTTCGGCATGAATTCTATCCAGGGTCTCCTGTTGAGGTTGGCCTTTTGCCGCAAGGTGAATATCATAATATCCGCCGGCCTTCAGGATGACGGTGCGCGCCATACCGGGGATACTGGAGGGGGCGCTAAAAATTAATTCGGCGGAATCCCCGGTGTTGGGCATTACCAAGTAGTTATTATCTGTTTTCTCCAGGGCGGCAAGAGCATCCTGCCCTCTGCTGTCCGCTGCTTTAACCGCCGCGGTTTCTGTGATTTTCACGGGTGTATTTTCCGAGTAATCGACGGCGATATAATTGATCTGCCAGAAAGCAACCGGGGGTGTCAGCTTAACTCTGAAGGTATCACCGGGTACATCGCGGAGATCAAGAATATACGCTTTATCTCCCGCGGCAAACGGGCCACCGCCGAGCAACATGCCTTTGGATTGCCAGCCGGTTTCGGTTTCGACATTGATTTGTAGTGAATAGAGTTCCTCATCCAGCAATATTTTTTTCATATTAAAAAAAGCGGGTCCCAGGTTGTTCATTTCGTTATACCAATCGGACACTTTTTCCCCATATAAATCAAGGTATTTTTGGATTATATAGGAGCCCCACTGGGTGTTACAGCCGTTAAAGATAAGCTTTGCCCTGGGAGCATCTTTCGGTTTGGGAAATTCGAATATGAGTTCATCCTTTAAATCTTCACGGGTATCCGGGTTCCTTGCTTCTTCCCTGCTTTGCCAGGAGACCCAGTCATTTTCGCCGACAAATAAAGCCAGGTTGTTTCCTTTTTTGTCATAAGCCCGGGATGGGGTAATTGGATTCGTAATGGTGTGGATGTCGCCGAATAGATCGGGAACCACTTGAGTGTTTGCCGGGTGGTCCACGATTACCAATTTCAGTTCGTCCGTGTATTGGGTTTCATCCACTTCATTTGCCACTAAAATCCTGTATTTACCGTTAACTTCTTGTATATGCCGCAAAGGGATCCATTCCATTCGTTTGAGTGCCGGGCATATGGCGCCGCCGTAAGGTTCGGCGTCGAAGATGTATTTTCGGCCATCAAAGGAATAAATAAAAGGGCATGATTTTTTTGTGGCAAAGGCAATTACGGTAACCAAGCCTATGGCTCCTAGCGCGACCCCTAAAGTAGCTAAAAAAGATTTCCCCTTATCGACTTTCTTTACCAGGACCATAGAGACTTCTGAAAGAGGAATGGAAACAGATTTCCTATCGCCTTTCCAGGGCACGGTTTCTCCGATAATTGCATCATTGATAATTAGTACCGGGTTTTTCCTGGCAAATTCGATTTTCTCCCCGGTCTTTTTTAAAACCCCCACAATGTTGAAATTTCCAACGGTCTTTTTTTGAACTGCTTCAAGTGGTAACAAAACTTTCTCCCCATCGACTTGCTTTACCAGGAACATTGAAACTTCTGAAAGCGGAATGGAAACAGATTTCTTATCGCCGTCCGGGGATATGGTTTCGCCGGTAATTGCATTATCTTTAATTTGTACCGGGTTTGCCTCGTCGAATTCGATTTTCTCCCCGGTCTTGTTTAACAGTCCTACAATGTTGATTTTTTCCGCACCTTTTTTTTGAACCGTTTCAACTGCTACCGGTTTGACGGATTTAACACTACAGTCCCATGCAAAGATCGCAAATGCGATCAATGTAACTATTGAAACTATTTTTTTATCCATTTTTCTCTCCCTAATTTTATTTACACCATTTTTTTTCTCTTTAATTTGAATTCCCTTTGAACCTTGAGTTCTTCCAAATAGTTCATCTTTACCTATCACCGCAACTATTATATTTACGGTAAATAATATGTAGTACTTTCTCGATTTTGTCAACAGGATTTATTTTGATAATTGGCCTGCCCCCTTCTTCACCTTTACATAGAAGGAAAAAGGGACAGTCAAAAAAATAGTCCCCTTGAAATGGCAAAGAAATCATTGGAAGAAGGATTAAGTACCGAATTGATTTCAAAACTGACCGGCCAGTCACAAGAAGAAATAAATTCCTTGCGTTCCAGGTAATTTTAGGGAAGGGTATTCTTGACTGTCCCCTTCCTCCAGCAGGTGTTTCTAAAAGGCGGCGTCTTTGTTTCCCGTTAACAATTAATAATTAACAATTGACCATTAACATTTATCCATTTATGAGGGGTGAGGAACCAAATAGGGCATTTTGACTGATTGTTTACAGGAAAATTAGAGCGAATGGGGCACAATTTCCTTCGGGGAGCAGCTTTTTGTTTCGTTTCGTGCATAAATAGTTTCTTAGGAAGCGAGTTACGTTTCTCAGGAAGTAAAATTAATTTCTTAGGGAGCGCGATGCGTTTCCCAGGGAAAGCATTGCGTTTCTTAGGAAGCTCGTTACGTTTCTTAGGGAAAGCATTACGTTTCTCAGGGAATGCGTTACGTTTCTTAGGGAATAAAATAAATTTCTTAGGAGGCACGTTGCGTTTCTTAGGATTCGAATCACGTTTCTTGGGAAGTGAAAAGAAGTTCACAGGGAGGATGATACGTTTCAAAGGGTGCATGATGCAATGCGAATGGTGTATAGTTTACTCCGGGGAATGGACAATTTCACCCGGCTGATGAAAGACCTGTTCCTGACATTGGGTTACGATAACCCGCGCTTTAATATTCACAAACCGGGCCGTGAAATGGATATAGAAGCGGTCCACCGGACTGAAAAGAAACGTATGTTCGCGGAATGCAAAACCACCAAAAAGAAATCCGGGGGCAAGGATATTAATAAATTTGTCGGCACGCTGGACGCGGAGAAAAGAAAATCCCCCGGTTCAGCGATCGAGGGCTATTTTGTTTCTCTTTCGGGTTTTAAGGAATCGGCCATCGAGCAGGAGAAAGAGGCCGGTAACCGGGTAATCCTCATGGATGGGCAGCGGGTTATCGATGAATTGATCCGGGGCGCTTTCTGACTGTCCCCTATCCTATTCTTGCCTGATTAATTTGATTATATCTGGGTTGCGGAGGCAGCTTGAAAAAAATGGGGGGTACCAGAAAAAGAAGGATTGACATTTATCCAATATATCGTGTATCATATAGCATTGTTA